>DATGLO010000250.1:0-6194 GCA_035294105.1 Allostellaceae bacterium | reverse complement strand
GAACGAAGCCGGAAAGGGCATCGTCTCCATCGATGTGCGCGACGGCTTCACGCTGGTCAACAGCTCGAATTACTACGATCGCCTGACGAGCGACGTCGTCCAGATCACCTTCGGCTCGCCCAATTACCTCGGCGGCCAGTTTCCTCTTTCACATGTGATGGTCCTGCCGTTCCTCTTCGATACGTCCGAGGAGGCGTCGGCCGTCTACTGGCGGCTTTACAAATCCGGGTTGCTCAATGCTGAGTTCGCGACGCTTCACCCGCTCGCCCTCCAGGGCTTCCCGCAATCATCGCTCCATCTCGTCAAGGCGCCCACGACTAAGCTGCTCGACTTGAAAGGCCTGCGGATCATCGGCGGCGGCCAGCGCGACGTGATCGGCGCGCTGGGCGGAACTGCGATGGCAATCGCGCTGACGGATTCCTATGAAGCGTTGCAACGCGGCACGGCCGATGGCATGCTCTTTCCGATGGCCGCGACGCACGACTTCAAGATCGATGAGGTCACGCACTATCACATTCTTGCCTCGCTCGGCGGCGGCCCAGGCGGCATCTGGATGACCAAAGCGAAGTACCAAAGCTTGTCGCCCGCGGTGCAGAAAGTCCTCGACGCGAACACGGGCGAGGCCCCGAGCCGCCGGCTCGGCTATCATCTCGATCAACTCCAAGAGGAAGTGCCGAAGCTCATAGCGAAGAGCCCGAATCAAACGATCGTGCCGATCTCCGCGGAGCAACTGAGCGCTTGGAAAAAGGAAGCACAGCCGGTTTACGAAAGCTGGAACAGCGCGGACAAAGCAAAAGGAGACGCTGCCTTGGCGAAAGTGCGCGAGCTCGACGCCGAGGTTCGCGCCGGTCATTGATTTGCGGCGGATAGGCGATGAGCGCACCGGGCGTTTTGCTGGTCGGCAGCTTCCCGTTCAAGACCGCGGAAGAGGCTTTCGATGTCGCGGGGCCCGCGCTGGCGGGCGTCGCGAAGCGCTTGCCGGACGGCGAGGCTCAGGGATGGGTTACCTTCGCCGGGGCCACGCTGGCGCGCGCTATCGGCATCGAGGCGAAGGAGCAGGCGACGCAGCCGCGCGCGCCGCGCTTTCGCCTGAAGCCGGGTGTTGAGGCAAAAGACGTCCGCTTCGCACCTGTCGGCTACGACCAGATCGCGCTTCGCTCATACGACATTTTCGCGAAGCGACGGGCCGACGGAAAGATTTCTCTGGCGACGCGTTTTCAGGTCAGCCTGCCGACGCCTTTCGGCATTCTCGGCCACGCTGTTATTCCCGAGCATGTCGGGGCGCTGCTGCCTTATTTCGAGAAGTCGTACTTGGCCGAAGTCGAGACATTCCTCGCCGCCATCCCCCATCAGGATTTAGCGATCCAATGGGACCTCGCCATCGAGATCATTGCGTGCCTGCTCGCGGCGACGCCCGGACTGGCCGAGCGTTTCTCGATGGCCGATCTCGTGCAGTCGATCGCCCGCGTCTCCCAACCGATTCCGCGAGAGGTCGAGCTCGGGATTCATTTTTGCTACGGCAATCTCGGCGGCCGGCACGTGATCGAGCCAGAGAGCACCGCTCTCATGGTGCGGTTCTATAACGCACTCGGAGCGGCGATCGCCCGGCCGATCGATTGGGCGCACATGCCGGTGCCCAAAAATCGTGCCGACGACGCCTATTTCGCGCCGCTGCAGGATTTGCACTTGCGGCCGGAAACCGAGCTCTATCTCGGTCTCGTTCATCTCGATGACGGCATCGAAGGAACGAAACGCCGCATCGCGGCCGCCAGGAGATACATTTCGGGATTTGGCGTCGGCTGGGAATGCGGACTTCGCGCGTTCAAGCCCGAGACCATTCCAGCGATGTTGGCATTGCAGAAAGAGGCGGCGCTCATCGTCTGATGCTCGCCGCGAGCGCTCGAGTGAAGCCGTTTATTTCAACGTGCCGACGCGCTTCAGCGCATCCTGCATGATGCTGAGATCGGTGTATTTCGCGAGATCGATGCGCTGCTTCAAGAAGCCGAGATCGGCGGCGGCATCGACGTCCGATTGCAGCGCCTTCATGTCGGGCAAGCCGTTGCGGTCGAAATAGACGTCGTTTTCGTTATAGGTCGATTGGGCGACGCGATCGACCGGCACTTTGAACACGCCCGCCACGATCTGCAGCATCTGCGGCCGGTTGGCGGGGTCGAGATACCAACGCATGATGCGCAGATAGTCGGCGAAGAAATCGACCAGCGCCGCGCGGTTATTCGCAATGAACGGCGCGCGGGCGGTCCACACCGCGAGCTGCGACTTGCCCATCGCGTCCTTCTGCGTGAAAAGCGTGCGCGCCTCAGCGCGGAATTTCGGATCGAGCGAGAAGGGCGGCACGCCGTCGACGAGATCGGCCTTTTGCTGCAACAACAGCGACGGCATGTTCGGGAACGCACCCTCGATCACGGTGTAGTCGCGCGTGGCGAGGAGGCCGTGGCGCTTCAGCATCACGCGCACGCCGATGTCGGTGGCGCTGCCGATGATGTTGGTGGCGAGCACCTTGCCCTTCAAATCCTCGACGGTCTTGATCGGTCCGTCTTTCAGGACGAGATACTCGATCGAGTGATACCCCGGCACGCCGTCCTGTCCTTCATCGCCGATGACCCGCAAATCGTCGAGCTTGGCATTGAGGATCGCATTGCCGAGCGAGGGGAAGCTGAGATTGGCGATCTCGAGCTCGCCCGCGGCGAGTGCTGTCATGATCGGCGGCGTTCCCTGGAAATGCACCGGCTCGATCTCGTAGCTTTGGCCCCAATGCTTGGCGAGATCCTTTTTTGCTTCGAGGATCGGGGGCGGATTGCCGATGGTGATCCAGGCGATCCTGATCTTTACTGGCTCTGCCCGGGCGAGACCGCCGCATAACGCATAAAGAAGTCCGGCGACGACGATGGTTCCGAGCCGCATGGGATGCCTCGCCTATTGCAATCGCTTCGCAGCCGCTTCGATGTAGCTGAGGTCGGTGACTTTCGCGACGTCGATATGCTGCTTGACGATGCCCATCGTCTGCGCCATGTCGACATTCGCCTGAAGGGCTTTCATGTTCGGCATGGCGTTCGGGTCGCGATAGAAATCCTGATGGTTGAAGGTTGTCGCATCGAGAGCCTGGACCGGCAGCTTCATGAAATCGGAGACGATCTTCAGCATCTCGGTGCGGTTCGCGGGATCGAGATACCAGCGCATGATCCTGAGATAATCCTCGAAGAAATCGACCACCGCGGCGCGGTTCGCTTTGAGGAAGGCGCCGCGTCCGGTCCAGAAGGCGAGCTCGGTCTCGCCGCCGACCGCGTCGCGCATCGTGTAAAGATCGCGCGCCGCGGCGCGCAGCTGCGGGTTCTGCGCGAAAGGATTGATCGCGGTAATGAGATCGACCTTATGCTCCAAGAGCAGCGACGGCATGTTGCCGAACGCCGCCTCGACGACGTTGTAGTCCCTGGGTCGCGTCATGTGGTTCTTGAACAGCATGTATTCCATGTCGAGGTCGATGCCGGCGCCGATCGCGTTGGTGGCGAGCGTCTTGCCCTTCAAGTCCGCGACCGTCTTGATCGGGCTGTCCTTCAGCACCATGAACTCGTTGGTGCGCCAGCCCGGGACGCCGTCGCGAATCTCGTCGGCGACGATGGTGAGATCGCTCATGCCGGCATTGATGATGCCGAGGCCGAGCGTCGAGTAGGAGAGCGGCGTAAGATCGACCTGGTTCGACGCCATCGCCGTCATCATCGGCGGCGTGCCTTGGAAATGGATGGCCTCGAAGCTGTAGGACTTGTCCCAATGCTTCGCGACGTCCTTCTTGAACGCCATGATCGACGGCAACTCGCCGGGTGCCGCGACCCAGCCGACGCGGATCTTGACCGGATCGGCGCTCGCGGCCGTCGATAGAGCGAAAATGCCGGCGACCGCCAGCGCCGACACGAGCATGCGATTCATGACGTCGTTCTCCCCCCGTCAGTGGATGCGCTTCACCGCTTCGTCGACCAGGCTTTGGTCGGCGAAGGTCGCGACGACGATATGCGTCTTCTGGATGCCGAGCTGCTGCTGCACGTCGAGCGTTCCCTGCAACGCCTTGAGGTTGGCGCGGTGGTCGGGATCGCGATAAACGTCCTTGTGTGTGAAGACCCATGAGGCCAATCCCGTCGCCGGCACTTTGGTGAAATCGGCGACGATCTTCACCGCTTCGTCGTGATTTTTGGGATCGAGGAACCAGCGCAGCGAGCGGATCCAGTCCTCGGTAAAGTCGACGAGGGCGGCGTGGTTCTTGTCGACGAAGCCCTTGCGCGCGACGTCGAAGATGAATTCCGAGGTGCCGATCGCGTCCTTCAGAGTGAAGAGGGTGCGCACATCGCCCTTGTTCTCGGCGATGAAGTTGAACGGCGGCACGGCCGCGACGAGATCGGCCTTGTGCTGCTCGAGCATCGGCACCAAGGTCGGGAAGGCACCTTCGATGATCGTCACGTCGCGCTTGTCGTCGAGATGGTGCTTTCGGAGGATCGCACGGATGCCGATATCGAGGCCGCCGCCGATCGCGTTGGAGGCAAGCACCTTGCCTTTCAAATCCTCGATCGTCTTGATCGGGCTGTCCTTCAAGACGAAGTAAGGGCTAGTGAGCCAGCCGTCGACGCCGTCCTGATTTTCATCGCCGATGACGCGCAGATCGGTGAGATGCGCGTTCTCGATGGCGAGCGCCATCGAGGACGGTGCCAAGGTCGCGATGTCGAGATCGCCGCTCGCCAGCGCCGTGATCTCGGGCGCCGAGCCGCCGAAATGCACCGGCTCCATCGTGTAGCTTTTGCCGTAATGCTTCAAAAGCTCGGGCTTCGAGAAGATGATCGGCGCCATCGCGGTCGGCGTGTTGCTCCAGCCGGCGCGGATTTTGAGCGGGTCGGCGGTCGCCCTGCCGCTCCACGATATGAGGATGGTCAGCGCCAGCACCGCCGGCGCGATAGTCGGAACGCGCATAACTTCCTCCCTGCGCGGTTGTGATACCACGCGCAGAGGGCGCATGCATCAATTCGTTACAGCAGCCGGATCGTCTGTCCCGGTTCGATCGCGCCGCTTGTCAGCGGTACGGCGAGGAAGCCCATGACATGGAAGCTGCCGCGATGCGGCGAGCCGCGATAGCCGCGCTTTTTGAGGAGGCTTTCGAGCGCGTCGAGGACCGGCAGATCGCGCTCGCCGGTCGCGGGGTTGGCTTCGATGGCAAGACACCGCTCGCAAGCGTCTTGCATTCGCATGGGGATATTGCCGACCGCGATCCGCTTCGTGCCGGGAAATTCGTCCGACCAGGCGAGCTCCGAGAACGCTTCGCCGCTATCGAACCAAACATTCATGCGGAAGCGTTTCGGATCGATGGTCCAGCCCGTCTCGGCCTCGAGCGCGCGCAAGCTCGCGAGGTTGAGGAACGACACCGTCGGGCCGTGCTTGAAAGGATCGGTGTCGACAAGGTTGTAAGCGCCCCGGGTGTCGAGCAAGCCGACTTCCGGCTCGTCGAGCACCGTCGCTACCTCCATCAACCAGCGCCGGTCGAGCGCCGTATGCGGCGTCGCCGGGCCGGCGCTGTCGAGATAGATCGGGCCCTGCGCCGCCATCGCCGGCGTGTTCATGCAGACGCGGAAATGGACTTTGGTTGCCCACTGATCGGGCTGGTCGGGCTTGCGCTTGATACCGAAGCGCCGGTCGCCTTTGACGCCGAGCGCCGGGTCGATCGCGAGGCTGTCGAGGCGCTCGCCGCGCACGCCTTTCACAGGATAGCGATAAAGCTCTTTGACGGTCGCTTCGGTCACCGATCGAGCGTAGCGCGGCCGCCGGCCGAAATCACACGTCGAGGTCGCGGGCGAATTTCGCGTTCTTCTGGATGAAGTCGAAGCGCAGCTCGGGTTTGCGCCCCATCAGGCTCTCGACCAGCTCGACGGTGTGCTTGAAATCGCGCTCGCCTTTGGCCGGCAGCTTCACGCGCAAGAGGCTGCGCTTCTTCGGGTCCATCGTCGTGTCTTTCAAGTTGCGCGCCGGCATCTCGCCGAGGCCCTTGAAGCGGCTAATCTCGACCTTGCCCTTGTTCGCCGGGAAAGCGGTCTTCAACAGTTGATCCTTATGCGCGTCGTCGCGCGCATAGAGCGTGTTGTCGCCCTGGCTCAAGCGATAGAGCGGCGGCACCGCGAGGAACAGCTTGCCGGCCTCGACCA
>DATGLO010000249.1:0-4352 GCA_035294105.1 Allostellaceae bacterium | reverse complement strand
AGCCTCGACCGTCTTGCGCGCGACCTCGTGATCGCCTTGCGGCGACGAGCCGCCGACGCCGATCGCGCCGATGCACACGCCGTCTTCGAAGATTGGCACGCCGCCGGGGTTGAGGGTCACGCCGCCGGGGATGATCTCGGTCAGGCTCAGCGGATAGTGCATCCGGCCCTCCCATTGCTCGATCAGCTTGGCGGTCGATTTCTTGAAGGCGGCGGCGAGCCGCGCCTTGCCCATCGCCATGTAAGGGCCATGCCAGCTGTCGGGCTTGCCGCGCGCCACCAGCACCGGATGGCCGGCGGCGTCGAGGATCGCGACCGAGACTTCGACACCCTTGGCGCGGCCGATGGATTTCGCGGTCTCGAGAAACTTCATAGCCTTCTCGAAATCCATTGTGCTCGTCTCTCCCAGCGATCACGCCATACGCAGATAGCGCTCGGCGTTGGCGTGCATCAGATTTTTCATCGCCGCATCGCCGATGATGTTACCCCATTTGAGCACGTTGTCGACGGAATGCGGCCAATCGCTTTCGGGATGCGGGAAGTCCGACGCGTACATCAGGCATTTGTCGCCGAGGATGTCGTTCACCGCCTTGGTCATCAGCGGCCCTTCATGCGCCTCGATGCAGACGCAGACGCGGCCTTGCTTGGCATATTCGCTCGGCAGGTATTTCAGCTTCGGAACGACGCCCTTGACGTAATGCACCTGGCTGTCGAGGCGCAGAAGCCAGTTCGGCAGCCAGCCATGGCCGGTTTCGGAATACCCGACCTTGATGTTGGGATAGCGGTCGAGGATGCCGCCGCAGATTACATAAGCAAGCGAGCGCTGCGCGCCCCAAGGATGCGCCGCCGTGCGGGCGATCGCCGAATTGCCCCAGATGTCGCGATAGCCGGGGAAATAGGGCGGCTCGTAGAAGAAGCTGTGATGCATGATCGGCAGATGCAGATCGTTCATCACCGCCCAGAGCGGCTCGAGATCCGGATCGTCGATCGGCATGCCTTCGGGCAGCGACGGCCACACGCAAGAAACCCAGCTCTCGTTGCCGATCTTTTTCAATTGCTCGACCGCCCAAGGAATGTTCTTGCCCGGCGCAAGGAAGAGCCCTTTGAGGCGGTTCGTATTAGCGCTGCAGAAGTCGCGCATGTAGCTGTGATAGGCGTCGTAGAGGCCGGTGGTCATGCCGGGATCGAGCGCGCTCGAGGCCGGCGCCCAGGTGCCGGGGATGAGCACGTTCACATCGACGCCTTCGACCGTCATGTCTTCGAGCCGGCCGGTTGGGTTGTCGTGCTGGATGCGCTCGTGGCACACCTCTTTCGAGATGTTGGCGACCCGACCTTCCACCGCCCCGGCGCCGCCCTTCTCCGCTTTCTCGGCGCCCGCCTTCTGGCCGGCGATCCGGTTATAGGGGATGGGATTGACCTTGATCGTGTGCCACGGCTCTTTCGGATGGCCGCGGCCCTCGGGCGATTTCATCACGCGCGTATATTCGTCGAGCTCGTGCCAGCGATCCTTGGTCGCGGCGCTGGCATAGCGATGCAGCACTTCGAGCGAAGGCGTGACGTGGCTGTCCACGTCGATGACCCGATAGCCGTTACGCATTCATCTCTCCTGTCGCGAAATTGGTGGGCATGCTAGGCATGGCGTCGAGGCGCGGCAAAACGGAATTGCGGATCGAGGCATAAGCCGGGCTTATGACGGCGTTCAGCATGCGATGGCTTTCGCGACCCGGCGGTGATCGGCAAGGCCGAGCAAGCCGTCCGTCGTCGGCATGGCGAGCTTGATCGAGCCGAAGCTGATCCAGCCCTCGCGCATCGCCCGCATATCGGGGTGTTGCGCCTTCACCGCGGCTTGCATATCGGCGTCCATCGTCTCCTCGACCACCAGCTTGCCGGAAAAATCGACCGACCAGCGCGGCGCGCTCGCCGCTGCCGCCGGATCTTGCCCGCAAGCCAGCACCCGGGCGAGGAACTGCGCCAGGGTGCAGGTCTGGCCTACCGTACCGGGCGTGCCGACGCTCATGACGAGCTTGCCGTTCTTCAAGACGAGACACGGCGCCAAAGTGTTGGCGGGACGCTTGACCGGCGCGACGCAATTGTCGCTGCTTTCGTCGGTATTGAAGCCGGCCATGCGGTTGTTCAAGAGGATGCCGGTGCCTTCGAGCACGACGCCCGCGCCATAGGGCGCGGAAACGCTTTCGATCAGCGACACCGCCATGCCGGTGCGATCGATCGCCGTGACGCATGTCGTGCAGCGGTCGCGGGCTTCGGCCGGCGCCGGTTGGCGCGGCGCGGCGGCGTCGCCCGCGATTGCCTCGATCAAGGCGCGGCGCAGCTTCGCTTCGCCAAGACGCGGATCGGCAATGAAGCGTGCCGCCGCGCGATAGGCGCTTTGCCGCGCCGCATAACCTTGCGTGACGAAATCGGCGCTCTCCGGCGCGACCCGATCGATCCGGCCGGCTTCGAGCGCGAGCAATTGCCACAGCAAGGTCGCGCCGAAGGAATTGGGCGGCATGGTCAGCACGTCATGGCCGTAGAACGGCGCGGCGATCGGCTCTTGCCACAGCGAGCGATGCGCGGCGAAATCCTCGGCCGCGAAGAGCCCGCCGAGCTTCTGCGCCGAGCGCGTCATCGCTTGAGCGATTTCGCCGGCATAAAAGCTGTCGACGCCCTCGGCCGCGATGGCGCGCAGCACCGCCGCGAGATCGCTCTGACGGAAGATCGCGCCCTCGGCGAGCGGCTGCCCCTCGGGCAGGAACAGCGCCTTCGCCGCCGCGTTCTTGGCCAAGAGCTCGGCGCGATCTTTGGTGTTCGCGGCGAGCTGGCGATGGACCGGAAAGCCGTCTTCGGCGAGGCGGAGCGCGGGCGCGATCAGCGCCCCGAGCGGCCGCGTGCCGAAACGATGCAAGAGGTCGTCGAGGCCGCGCAGCATGCCCGGCACCGTGGCCGACAACACGCCGGTCCCGGGAATACCACCAGCGAAACGCGCGCGTGTCGCGGCTTGCGGCGAGCAACCGGTGGCGTTGAGCCCCGCAACCGTGCCGGTCTTCGGCTCGTAGATCAGCGCATAAAGATCGCCGGTCAGGCTGACGGCGTAAGGGCAGACGACCGCCAGCACCAAAGCCGCCGCGACCGAGGCATCGACGGCGTTGCCGCCATCGCGCAACACCGCGATCGCGGCTTCGCTGGCAAGGCCGTGGCCTGACGAGACGACGCCATTCCTGCCGCGCGCAGTCTGCGCGGTCACGTGCCCGCGCCCAACGTCGCGTTCGAGGGCTTGGTTGCGCGCATATAAAATTCCGATTGCGGGTCGGCGGCCACCATCGCCTTGATCCGCTCCCAGAGGTAATGCCGCAGCTCGACGAATTCCGCGCGCTCGCGCACATCGTATTCCCAGCGCGGATGCGGCAGCTTCACGTCGAGAACCTCCGCGACCTGGCCCGGGCGCGGCCTGAGCAGCACGATCTTGTCCGACAGCATCACCGCTTCGTCGACGCTGTGCGTGACGAAGACGACGACGCTTTTGTGGTGCTGCCAGATCTTCATCAGCTCGAGCTGCATGAATTCGCGCGTCTGCGCGTCGAGGCTGGCGAAAGGCTCGTCCATCAGGAGATAGCGCGGCTCGGCGATGAGCGCGCGCGCCAACGCGGCGCGCTGCTTCATGCCGCCCGACAGCTCGTTGGGAAAGGCATCGGCGAAACGCCTCAAGCCCACCATCTCGAGATAGCGATCGGCGCGATCCGCGCGCTCCTTCGCCGCGAGGCCGTCGACCTCGCAGGGGAACGAGACATTGTCGCGAATGGTGCGCCACGGCATCAGGCGGAACGACTGGAAGACGAAGCCCATATGCGGCCCGGGATGCGGCACCGCGCCGCCGACCAATATCTCGCCGCTATCGGGCGCGATCAGACCGTTGAGCATGCGCAGCAGCGTGGTCTTGCCGCAGCCCGACGGCCCGACCAGCGTGACGAAGGTATTCGCCTCGATGTCGAGCGAAACGTGCTGCAGCGCCTGGACGCCGACCGCTTCCTTGGCCCGGCGAAACACCTTCGAGACGTTGCGGATGCTGATTCCGGCCTGGTTCATCGATCGGCGCTCATCGACCCGTCGGATCGCTCGCCGGATCGGTGCCGACGTCTTTCAGCACGGCATCGACGAAGCTGGTATCGATCCATTCCTTGGGCGCGACCGGCCGCGCATCCTTGAAATCGGGCGATTGGTAGGCGGTCTCGGTCGTGAACTTGACCTGCTCGAGATTGAGGCCGCCATTCACGCTCCATTGATTGCGGTACGCATCGGCGAGCTGTTCGAGACTGGCGGGGGCCACGTCGGGGCGCGCCTTTTCCATCGCCTCGACCC
>DATGLO010000248.1:0-4462 GCA_035294105.1 Allostellaceae bacterium | reverse complement strand
CAAAGCCTCCGCGGCGCCGATGAGGCTCTCGCGCGTCACCAGCGTCGCGAGCTCGTCTTCGCTCCAGCCGTCGGTGCCTTTGGGGCGCCGCGGCAGCACCATCCAGCGCACATCGGAGGTGCTGTCATGGACGCGCACCGCGCGCTCGGCGGGCACTTTCAAGCCGAACATTTCCTCGAGCGTGCCGCGCGGGTCGCGCATGATCTTATGCCGATAGTCTTCGGTCTTGTACCAATAAGGCGTATCGCCCAAGAGATCGTAGGGATAGCACGAGCACAGCGTGCAGACGACGACGTTGTGAACCGCATCCGTGTTATCGGCGACACCCATCTTACCCAGCCGGCCGGGCGGAATGTCGAGCTCGCGCACGGCCTCGCGGCCCTTCTCGATCAAGGCTTGCTTGAACACCGGATCGATCCAGGCGCGGGCGACGATGCGCGCGCCATTCTGGAAGCTCGGCGTGCCGATCTGCGCGCGCTGGCGCGCCAGCTCGTCGGGTTTTAGCGCGCCCGCCGCCACAAGCGCCTCGGTGAACGCCGCCAGCAATCGCTCGTAGCGCCCGATATCCGCTTCGAGATGGGCGACGCGCTTGGCGAGCGTGCCGTGATGCGGCTTCTTCGCGATCTTGAAGAACGGATCGTAATCGCCGCGCTCGATACGGCCGTCGTCGATCACCATGCGCGTGCCGCGCACCGCCACGCCGGTCAGCGCGATGTTCTTCACATAGAGATCGAGCCGGTCTTCGAGCGCGCGGATGCGGTGCTCGAGTTCGTCATGCTCATGCTCATGGCCATCCTGCGCGGCGTGCGTGGCCGCAGCCGCGGCCGGCAGTTTCGCGGCTGCCTCGATCACATCGTAAAAGGTGATGGCGCCGCGGCGGTGCAGGTGAATGACCCGCGGCTCGAAACGCTTGGTGCGATAATATTCGAGATCCTCTTCGACGGCGCGGACATGCGCCTCGAAATCCTGCATATGAGAATGCGGTCGTGCTGCGGGCTCCGCCATGGCGCTGCCTCTTTCGCTCTTGGATGGGCCAGAGGCAAAGCTACACCCGTACGCGCCGCAGGCGCAATGAAGGCGCGGCGACGCCGGCCGATCTTACATCGAGATTTCGACGCGCCGATTTTGCGGCTCGGGCTTCGGCGTGTTGACGCGCGGATCGGCCTTGCCTTCCCAATCGATGCCCATATCGGCGGGCTTGACGCCATGCGCCGCGAAATAGTCGTAGACCGCCATGGCGCGGCGCTTCGACAGGGCGAGGTTATAAGCATCCGAGCCGACGAGGTCGGTATAGCCGCGCACCTCGATGTCGTTGGTCGGATCCTGCTTATAGGCGAGGACGGCTTCGTCGGCCGCGCGCCGGCCGGCGGCGTCGAGCTTCGACGAGTTGAAAGCGAAGAAGACGAGATAGACATGCGGCGCGGGGCGCGCGAGCGGCGGCGCGACCGGCGGCGCGGTGGCGAGCGCCGGTTGCGGCGTCGCGAGCGGCGGCGCGGTGGCGGCGCCCGCGGCCGGCGCCGGCTTCGGCGCGAAGAAATGATAGGTCAGCGTCGCCAGCAAGATATTCGCCCCATTGCTGACCTCGATGCGCTGCCCATTGTTGGCGCCGAGCCACGCGTCGACGCTCTTGAAATAGCGGTATTGCAGGCCGGCGGTGAGCCGATCGGTCAACGCGAAATTGACGCCGATTATCGGCTGGAAGGCGAAGGCACGCGTCGACGCGTTGACGAGCGCGCCGGTCGCGCCGTTCGCCTTGACGCTCAGCATCGTCATGCCGAGGCCGAAGCCGATATAGGGCTCGAGCCGCGAGCCGTTGACGATGTCGAGAAAACCGTTCGCCATGATCGGGATGTTCGTCATATGCCCCGAGAGCGCAGGCGACGAGCCCGAGATCTTGGCGCGCAACCAATCGCTGTCGAGCTCGAGGCGGATCGGCGCCAAGCGCAACCCGACCGCGCCGCCGCCTATCGGCCCGGCGCTCGGCTTGAAATTGATATTGCCGCCGGTCGAATTGGCGACCGACGCGTTGGGGAGAAAGCCGCCGCCCTCGAGCCGTAGATAAGGTCCATCGACCGGCGATGCGGCGCCGGTGCTCGGCCAAAGGCCGGTGCTCAATATTGCGACGACAGCCGTCGCGCTGACCGCGACAGCGATAGAACGCGCCCTCATTCTCTTGGGCCCCCCCGACAAGTTTCTGCTCGCCGCGCGGGAATAAATCACAAAGTCTGAGAGATAACAAACACTTAGAAAAATAACTATATCTAGTCTTTAAGCTCGAGGCGATAACGCAATGGCTTGATCGTTAGCCGCTTGTCCCAGCGCAATCCTATCCCTCGCTTGCGGCGGGCCGGTGAAAAAAGGAAGCCCCGCCGCGGCGGGGCTTCCGGAAACCGCGCGAAAGAGAGCGGTTTAGAAATGCCAGGTGGCGTTCGCGGTCAGGACGTGGCCGATGAAGTCGTCGTTCGACGCGAAGATGCCGCCGCTGTTGCCGCTGCTCGCGGTGTTGACATAGAGCAGGCGATAACGGCCGCCGATGGTGAGCTGCGGCGACAGCCGATAATCGACGCCGACGATTCCGTTGGCGGCGAAATCGGTTTCATTGTCGCTGCCGTTGACCGTTACCGTCGTGCCGCCCGAGGTGATGCTATCGAGCGACGCGCTGATGGTCGAGAAGCCGATCCCGCCGCCGATGTAGGGCGAGAAGCCGCCCCACGTCCGCTGTCCCAGCGGCGTGAAGATCGCATTGGTCAGGAAATTGAACGTGTCCATATGGCCGTTGACGCCGAAATCGAACGGACCGCTCGCGGCGATCGCGCCGGTCGCCGTACCGCTGCCGGTGATCGATCGCATATCGAAGCCGGCATATTCGAAGTTGCCTTCGAGAGCGAGCCACGGATTGAGATGGAGGCCGAGAATGAGGCCGGTCGCGGCGCCGTTATCGAAGTTGAGATTACCGTTGGCGGTGACGGTTTCGCCGCCGCCGCTCGCGCTGCCGTGGACGCCGAGGCTTTCGGGAATGATCACGCCGGCATCGATACCCGCATAAAGGCCGTGCGGAAGGGTCATCATCTGCTGCGCCCGAGCGGCAATAGGCGAAAGAACCAGTAACGCGGCAACGACCGCGCCGAAACCAAACACACGAGACATCGTTTCTCCTTTTTTGCTGTTTGCTGCGAGTGTCGGTTTCTAGGCGGCGTTCCGCCCCGATCTCCACGCGACCAAGCGACTACTGCGTTGAAACGCCGACAGTGTGACTATCGCGCAACACCGCGCGGCGGTTGTTCGCAGTGCCTTTGTGCAAGCGGCGCGCGGGGATTTGTCCGCTTCGGCGCGATCTCGCGTGACGAGATCGCCATGATCGACGCCGCGCTCAATCCCGCCGGAATGCCGGTCGACAAGGTGGTGATCGCGGCGAAATGATCGGCGTGTCGCCGCTACTTGCCTTGCACATGGGCGAGGAAATGCAGCACGCTCGCATCGAACTGCGCCGGGTCCTGAAGGAAGGCGAAGTGGCTCACCTGCGGCAGGATCAATAACCCGCTGCCCGGGATATTGTCGGCCATGAAGAGCGTGTTCTCGCGCTTGATCGCTTCGTCATGGTCGGCATCGACGATCCAGGTCGGAACCTTGATGCCCTGAAGGTCCTGCGCCGTCCAATGCGGCTGCGTGTCCCACATCTTGGTGATCTGGGCGAGGAAGGATTGGTATTCGGTAGGCGTCGGCGAGAGCTTTTTATATTCCGCGGCGGCGCGGGCGATGAAAGCCGTGAAGACCGGGCTTTGGCCCACGTCCTTGACCGCCGACGGATCGGAATTGGCGGCGAAAGCGAAAAGCTTCGTCAGCCGCTCGGGATGGCGGAGGGCGATATCGAGGCCGAGGATGGCGCCGTCGCTCCAGCCGACGAACGCCGCTTTCTCGATATGGAGGAAATCCATCAGCCCCAGCACGTCGTCGGCCATGAGGTCGTAGCCGTAAGGCTGCGCGTCGCGCGTGCTGCGCCCGTGGCCGCGGCTATCCATGACGATGACCCGATAATGCGGCGCGAGCGCGGGAACGAGCTTGCCCCAATAATTCGAATTCGCGAGCCCGCCGTGAAGCAGAATGACCGGTTCGCCTTGTCCGAAGATCGCATACCAGATCTTGATCTTGTCGACGGGCGCATAGCCGCTGCGCGCGGGCGTTGGCAGAACCGGCGTCGGCGGCAGGGTGAGCCAGGCCGGGTCGGCGCGCGCGCCGCACACGAATCCGAAGAGGATGAAAAAGACGAGGAGGGCAGGGCGGCGCATAACCGAAGGCTCGATTTGCTTTGCGGGTGGGCCATTATCGCGTCGCGGGATAGGGCGACAAGGACGAATCGCGCGCCGCTCGCCGCTGCCGCGCTTATTCGGCGCCGGCTTCCGCTTCGGCCTCTGCCGGTTTCTCGCCGCGATGGCCGCGCCCGACGCGCGCGGTGAGCTGATGG
>DATGLO010000247.1:0-2995 GCA_035294105.1 Allostellaceae bacterium | reverse complement strand
GTGTAGAGGATGAACAGCGGATCCTCCGCGTTCATCTCCTCGCACGGGCAGTCGGCCGACACGGTCCTGGCGACGTCGTCGTAATAGATGTCGCGGCCGGCCTTCATGTTGACGGGCGCATTGGTGCGCTTCACGACGATGACGCATTTGACCGGCGCTTTCTCGCAGGCGGCGTCGACATTCTCCTTCAAGGCGATCTTGCGGCCGCCGCGCACGCCTTCGTCGGCGGTGACGATGACGTCCGACTTGCAGTCGTCGACGCGGCCGGCGATCGAGTCCGGCGAGAAGCCGCCGAAGATCACCGAGTGCACGGCGCCGATACGGGCGCAGGCGAGGATGGCGTAGGTCGCCTCGACGATCATCGGCATGTAGATGGTGACGCGGTCGCCCTTCTTGATGCCGTGCGATTTCAGCACGTTCGCGAGGCGGCACACGTGATCGTGCAGCTCGGCATAGGTGATGTGCTTGCTCTCGTTCGGATCGTCGCCCTCCCAGATGATCGCGATCTGGCCGGGGCGCGTCTTCAGGTGGCGGTCGATGCAGTTGTAGGCGGCGTTGAGCGTGCCGTCCTCGTACCATTTGATCGAGACATTGCCCTCATAGCTCGTGTTCTTGACCTTGGTATAGGGCTTGATCCAGTCGAGCCGCTTGCCCTGCTCGCCCCAGAATTTCGCCGGATCGGCGATCGATTCCTCGTAGAGCTTCTTGTATTTCGCTTCGTTGATCCAGGCGCCGGTCGCGACGGTGGAAGGGACGGGAATGGTGCTGGCATCTGGCATTGGCGTAAGCTCCCTTATGATTTCTCGCTAGAATAATTCCGTTGGCCGGCGGCAACAAGGACGCGGTTAACGCGGCGTTTACCATAATCGTTCAGGCTCCGGCGCATGGCCATGTCGCCCGTTGCCGGACTGTCGCAGAACCAGCTTGCCGTGATCGAGCAGATTCGCGCGCTGCGTGCCGCGAAGCCGCCGGGCGCCGCCGCGGCGCCGGCGCAACCGGCCGGGCCGGCTCCGGCAAAGGCCGCCGCAAGACCCAGCATCGACCGCACTGCGACGCTTTCGGCCGCCGATCCGCAGCCAGCCAACCGGCCGCGCGGCTCCATTCTCAACATCACCGCCTGACCCGGGACGGCCAGGGACTTTCGCTTGCGGCAATCGTCAGGTAGCCTGACGAACAGCCGGCGGAGAGACTTGCGCGCCGGCGGGGAGGAAGGCTGTGGCAGACACCTACGATATCGTCGTTATCGGCTCGGGCCATAACGGGCTCACCGCCGCCGCTTATCTCGCCAAGGCGGGCAACAAGGTCCTCATCCTCGAGAAAAACCACTGGTTCGGCGGCGGCGCCGTCACCACCGAAGGCGTCGCGCCGGGCTTTCGCCATGATCTCCATTCCGCGACGCATATCATTATCCAGGCGAATCCGCTCCTGCTGAAGGACGAGCTTGGGCTCTTATCGAAATACGGGCTCCGCTACGTCCATCCCGACGGCATTTTCTCGACCATCTTCGACGATCACTCCTCGATCATCAGCTATGCGGATCTCGATCGCACCTGCGCCTCAATCGCGGCGGTGGCGCCGGCGGATGGCGAGGCCTATCGCCGTTTCGCCTTGAAGAGCAAGGCAATCCTGCCGCTGATCACCGCAGGCATGTTCGTGCCGCCGCTGCCGCAAGGTCCGTTTTGGGCCTTGCTCGATCAAAGCGCCGAAGGGCGCGAGATCATGCATGCCGCGCAAAAGAGCCTGCTCGATCTCGTCAACGAATGGTTCAGCGACGAGCGGGTGAAAATCCACCTGCTTAAATTCGCCAACGAGCTGCTGATCGCGCCCGAAGAGAAGGGCACGGGGTTGGCACTCTATACGATGCCGGGCTTCGTCCATACCTTTCCGTCGGGCGTTCCCGTCGGCGGCAGCGCGGCACTGGTCGATTCCTTGATCCGCTGCCTCGAGGCCCATGGCGCCACGTTGCGCAACAATGCCGAGGTCGAGAAAGTTCTGGTGCAAAGCGGTCGCGCCACCGGGGTGCGGCTCAAGACCGGCGAAACCTTCGCGGCCAAACAGGCGGTGATCGCGCAAATCCATCCGTGGTTTCTCGATCGCTATGTCGACGGGCTCGACACGGCGGTCGCGGCCAATGCCAAGGCGACGACGACCGCCAGCTTCTCGATCATGGCGGGTCATCTCGCGCTCAACGCGCCGCCGCGCTATCGCGCCGGCGAGGAAGCGGGCAAGGTCGCACTGGTCAATTTTGCGCCGGTCCGGCTCGAAGCCTATCGGCGGATTTTCGACGATTTCCGTTACGGCGATCTCGGCCGACACGCGATCATGGCAGCCCATGTGAACAGCCAGTTCGATCCCTCGCGCGCGCCGCCGGGCAAAGCGGCGCTGACCATTTTCGGCTTCGGCCCGTGGCATTTGCGCGAGGGCGGCGCCGCGGCCTGGGACAGCCGGAAAGAGGAGCATGCCGACTGGTTGCTGCGCCAATACCGCCACTATTGCGAGAATGCCGATGATGCCGACATCCTTGCCTATCGCTTCGATAGCCCGCTCGATGTCGAGCGCCATTCGCCGACCTTCCAGCGCGGCGACGTCGGCGGCGTCGGGAAATATCTGCATCAATTCGGCGGCCACCGCCCGACCGCGGAGCTGTCGCAATATGCGGTGCCGGGGATCGAGCGGTTTTACCTCGCCGGCACGTTCATGCATCCGCCCGGCGGCATCACGGGCGGCGGGCGCGCGACAGCCGTCAAGATTTGCGGCGATCTCAAGATCGATTTCGACCGGCTGACGCGGGGGACGCCGTGAAATTCTTTACGCCCGATAAAACCGATCTCATCGAAGTGACGGCATTGCGGCCGCATCCCGAAGGCCTGCTGATCGAGGGAACGATCATGGGCGCGATGCCGATGAAGGCTGTCTTGCGCCCCGCCGAGCTGCGCCGCGGCTTCGCGTTGCTGAGAGTCGCGATCGTGGCGCGGCTAGTCGCGATGCTGTTCCG
>DATGLO010000246.1:0-4665 GCA_035294105.1 Allostellaceae bacterium | reverse complement strand
GTCGAGCCGCCGAGCCCGCCATAAGCCTCGGCGAAAGGCATCGCGATCAGCCCGGCGTCGACCCAGGCATCGTAAAGCGCATAGGGATAGATTTTCCCACGATCGATGCGCCGCATCTCCGCCGGCGGGCAATGCTTCGCCATGAGCTTCTGTACGCTGTCGCGTAAGAGGTTCTGGTCTTCGGTGAAGCGGCAATCCATCTCACAAGCTACTCTGCGGCGACGGTTCGCTGTTTCGGCGGCGCCGCGGCGCTCGCTGCCGCCTCGCCGCCCGCAAAGCGGCGCTTGTGGACGATGTCGAGGCCGATGCAGATGCCGGCCGCGATGATGAAAGGCGTCGCGACGATCGCCAACGCCAGCTGCAGCGGCAGCGCCGCGGAGAGCAAGTAACCCGTCGCCAGCGGACCGATGATCTGGGCGATGCGGCCCATCGCGCCGGCATAGCCGATGCCCTGGCCGCGGATATGCGTTGGATAGAACACGCCGACCATGCCGTTGAACGAGCCTTGCACCGACAGGGCGAAAGAGAAACAAACGATGCCGAACAACATGAGCAGCGACGGCGACAATCCCGAGATGCCGAGCATGATGAGCGAGGCGGAAGAGATCAAAATCGCGCCCGCCACCGTGATCGGCCCGAGCTTGTCGAAGCACCATGCCAGCGCGATCACCACAGGAATGGCGATCGTCGCGCCGTAGGAATAGGTCAGCGAAGCCTGCAGCGGCGTCAGCTTCAGCGTCTCCATCAGCACCGCGAACCAATTCGACAGCGCCATGAAGGTCAGCGCCTCGAAGAAATAGCCGCTCCACAGGAGCGGCGTGACGATGCGCTGATTGCCTTGGAAGAGGGGCTTCGGCGAGATGGTCTTCGCTTGCGGCTGCACCGGCATGGTGAAGCGCGTCGCCGGGCCGATCTCGATCTCGGGCGCGATGCGCTTGACGCGGCGGCGCAGCTCGTCCGATTGCGGCTTATGCACCGTGAGATAGCGCAGCGATTCCGGCAGGACGAAATAGAGGAGCACGCACAGCGCGAGCCCGACGCAGGCCGGCAGGAAGAACACGACACGCCAGCCCCAGATCGGAATGAGCCATGCCGCGACCTGGCCGATGACGGCAATGCCGGTGGTGAAGCCCAAGACGCCGCACATCACCATGGTGACGCGGAAGCGCTTGGGCGCGATCTCGACAAGATAGGCGATCGCCGTCGGCATAATGCCGCCGACGCCGAGGCCGACGACGAAGCGATAGATGCCGAGCTGCGTCAGCGATCCGGCGAAGCCGCTCGCCAAGGCCGGCAGCGTGTAGCATAAGATCGCCGACAGCGCCGCGGTGCGGCGGCCGAAGCGATCGTTCACGTAACCGAAGAGATAGGCACCCAAAAGCGCGCCGAAATTACCGAGGCTGAACACCCAGCCGAGCTCGGTCTTCGGCGCCTGAAAGGCCCTGAGGATCGCCGGCGCGCCGGCAAGAGGGCCGCTGAAATCGAAACCGTCGGCGAAGACCATGAGAAAAGCGAGCAGCCAGATGCCGATCTGCACCTTGCCGAGCTTGCGGCTTTCGACCAGTTCGGCGACATCGACCGATATTGCCTGTGCCATTGCGTGTCCCTCCCCCTTCAGGCTTGCAGCTTAACGGCGGCGGTTGCGAGCGGCGCCGAGAGAACGCCGGCGGCGCCGGCTTCGCCGCCGGCGAATTTCCGCCAGTAGAGCACGCCGAGCGCAACGCAAATCGCGGCCGTCACCAGGTAAGGCGCGCCGACGATGTAGATCGTCGTCCCCACCGAGAATTTGCCCGACAGCAGGAAGCCGGTTGCCATCGGGCCGATCACCATGCCGACGCGGCCCATGCCCGAAGCATAGCCGATCCCCTTGCCGCGGATATTGGTCGGATAAAACACGCCGACCATGCCGTTGAACGAGCCCTGGCAGGCCTGGCAGAAGGCATAACAGACGATGCCCGCGATCATGACGGTCGTCGGCGAGATTCCGGGCATTCCGAGCACCGCCATCGCCGCCGTCGCAATCAGCAGCGCCGCCACCACCGCATACGGCCCGATGCGATCGAACAGCCATGCGGTCGCGATATGCGTGGGCGCACCGGCCAGCGCGCCGTAGGAAAAGATGAGCGATGCTTGAAGCGGCGACAGCTTCAAGCTTTCGAGCAGCACGGCATACCAGTTGGTCACGGCGGCGAAGGTGATGGTCTGCACGAGATAGCCGGCCCAGAGCAGCGGGCTGGCGATGCGCTGCGGCCCCTGGAAGAGCGGCTTCAGGCCGAGGCCGACGCTTTTCGGCTGCGGCGGCAGAATGAAGCGCGTGTTCGGCCCGATCGCGAGCTCGGGCGCCAGCTCGATCATCTTGTGGCGCAGCGCCGGTGCGTCCGGCTTCTTGAGCGTGAGATAGCGAAGCGATTCCGGCAGGACGACCCAGAGCAAGATCGCAAGCGCTAGGCCCGTCGCGCCCGGCACGAAGAACACCACGCGCCAGCCCCAGACCGGCAGCAGCCAGGCGCCGACCTGGCCCATCGCCGCAATGCCGAGCGTCAAGCCGAGCGTGCCGACCATGGTGAAGGTAACGCGGTGGCGCTTCGGCGCCATCTCGACGATGTAGGCGATCGCCGTCGGCATGATGCCGCCGAAGCCGAGGCCGGCGAGGAGCCGCCACCACAAGAGCTGATGCAGGGAGGTGATGAAGCCGCAGGCGATCGCGGCGAGGCTATAGATCAGTACGGCAGACAGTGCTGCCGCGCGCCGCCCGTACCAATCGATCACGTAGCCATAAAGATAGGTGCCGGCGAGCGCGCCGAGGCCGGAGAGGCCGAAGACGACGCCGAGCTCGCTGCGCTGGGCATGAAAGGTGCGCAGCAGCGCCGGCGCGCCGACCAGCGCGCCGCTGAGATCGAAGCCGTCCATGAACAGCATCAGGAAAGCGAGAAACCAGATGCCGAGCTGGAACGCGCCGACCTTGCGCGTCTCCAGCACTTCGGCGACGTCGACGGTCGCGGCTTCGGCCATGTTCCTCCCTTCGCGGCGCGCTCGCTGGCGAAGCTTCGCGCCGCTAGTGCACCTTGTGCCCCATCAGATTGGCGATGAGGTTGCGCTGGATCTGCGACGATCCGGCGGCAACGGTCGCGACGCGCGCGTCGCGATAATGCCGCTCCATGTCGAATTCCTTGTTGTAGCCGTAGCCGCCGAGCACCTGCATGCCCATATTCGCGACCTTGGCGTAAGTCTCGCCGCAAAAAAGCTTCGCCATCGTGATCTCTTTAAGCGCGTTCTGGCCCGAGGCGACCATCGACGCCGCGCGCCACATCAGCGAGCGCGCCGCTTCGACTTCGGTTTCCATATCGGCGAGCATATGCGCGATCGCCTGGAAGGTGCCGATCGGCTTGCCGAACTGCTTGCGCTCTTTCGCATAGGACGAGGCGAGATCGACCACCGCCCGGGCGCCGCCGCAGGAGCCCGCCGCGGACACGACGCGCTCGACCTGCAGGCCCGACAGCACGAAGTCGAAGCCCTTGTTCAAGCCCGCTTCGCCGCCGACGAGGCGATCCGCCGGAATGCGCACGTCTTTCAAGAAAATCTCGTAGGTGCCGGTGCAGCGACGGCCGAGCATATCGAGCTTGCGCATCTCGATGCCGGGTGTGTCCTTGTCGATCAAAAAGAGCGACATGCCTTGGCGGTAATGCGCCTTGGGATCGGTCTTCACATACATGTTGATGACGTTGTTCTTGGCCGCGGCGCCCGTCGCCCAAAGCTTTTGGCCGTTGATCACCCATTCGTTGCCGTCGAGCACCGCCGTCGTGCGCATGGCGCCGATATCCGAGCCGGCATCGGGCTCCGACATCGAGATCGACATGCGAATTTCGCCCGAGAGCAGCTTCGGCAGCCAATATTTTTTCTGCTCCTCGGTCGCTTTGCGCACGAGATTGAGCCCGCAGAACATGCTCCCGCCCAGCGCCATCGACAGGTCGGTGCTGCGATAGGCGATCTCCTCGGTCACGATCGCGAGATCGATCGCATTGCCGCCGATCCCGCCGTATTCCTCGGGAAAGGGCATGGCGAGGATGCCGGCTTTGATCCATTCGTCGTAAAGCTCGTACGGGTAAGCCTGCTCGCGCTCGAGCTTGCGGATGTATTCGGGCGGCGCGTGCTTATCCATCAGCTTGCGCACGCTGTCGCGCAGCATCTTCTGTTCTTCGGTGAAGCCGAAATCCATCGCGCCGCTCCTCAGATCGCGCCGCTCTTGCGAAACGCTTCGATATCCTTCGCGCTGTAGCCGAACTCGGCGAGGATTTCGTCGGCGTGCTCGGCATATTCAGGGGCGCCCGTCACCATGGTCGTCTTGGTGCGGCTCAGATTTACCGGCTGGCCGATCAGCTTGATCGTGCCGAGCGCGCGCGACGGCACATCCTTGGCGATGCCGAGATGCTTGACCTGCGGATCCTCGAAAGCCTGGCCGATGTCGTAAACCGGGCCGCAAGGGACGCCGGCACCGTTCATCAGCTCAACCCAGTGCGCCATGGTTTCCTTTTCGGTGATCGCGGTGATCATCGCGTTGAGATCGGCGCGATGGGCACGGCGATCCTTCGGCGTCGCGAAGTTCGGATGCTTGGCCCATTCCTCGTGGCCGATCGCCTTGCAGAAGCGCGGCCACATCGGCGGCGT
>DATGLO010000245.1:0-3179 GCA_035294105.1 Allostellaceae bacterium | reverse complement strand
CGGGGCGAATGAAAATCTCGGTGATGTGGCCTTCATGCGGCGGCAACGGGAAGGTCCATTCCTGCGGACCGTGACGGAACTTGGGATTGGAGAAATGTGCGGCGGATGGCGGCGCGGCGCCATGCTTTTTCCGCGTCTCCTCCGGCAGCTTTTGCAGCGATGTGATCTCGGCAAAGCTCTTGCCGCCATCCTCGCTGCGATAGAGATGCACCGGCTCGGTACCGGCATAAATCACGCGATCGTCGCTCGGATCGATCGCGATCGCGCGTAGATCGCCGTCGATCGCCTTCGCCCAGTGCTTGCCGGCATCGTCGCTGCGATAAAGCCCGTCATGGGTCACGCCCGCGAAGACGATCTCCGGATGATCCGGCCGCGGGCAGATGCAATCGACGATCGCACCCGCAAACGAGCCGCCGACCACCGCCGCGCGGTTGTCGGTTGCATCGAGAACGAAAACGCCTTCATGCGTTGCCGCATAGAGTCGCACTGCCATTCCCTCACCTCCGCGCCTCATGTTATCGGGCGGCGTTGAATTTTCACTCGCTCATTCGTGTCGATTGGTGGGATTCGCGACCAATCCGCGGCCGAGCCGGCTATGGTGCGGCGGAGCTGCGTTAGGCTAGTCTCGCACGCGCGCGCGTAGGGAGGGCGAGATGGCGGATGAACCGGAGATCAAATTCGGCATCGGGACGATTCTGAGCGGCGGCAAGCCCGCGACCGCCGTCGTGGTCGACGACCGTGTGGCGACCCTCGCCGATATCGTGGCGCGTCACTCGACGCCGGGCGCCGCGGCGCCGGCGATGCGCGATTTTCTCCCCGATTGGGATCGCTGGCATTCCTGGCTGCGCGGCCTCGATCTGAAGCCGGACAGCGACGGCTGGGTGCCGCTCGCGGCGGCGAAATTCCTGCCGCCGGTGCAAGAGCCCAACAACATCTTCCACCTCTATCACAATTTCGAGCGGCCGAGCCGCGTTACCGGCCGCAGCGATCCGCCAAAGGCCGAGCGCGTGCTGCCCGATGTGTTCTTCGGCTCGCGCTCGGCGCTCGCCGGCTTTGGCGACGTGATCTATCGCGAGCATGGCGGCGTGCAATTCGATTTCGAGGTCGAGGTGACGATCGTCATCGGCAAGGCCGCGACCCGTGTCTCGGCCGATAAGGCCGATGAATACATTGCCGGCTACACCTTATGTAACGATCTCACTATGCATTTCGCGTGGTGGCGCAAGCTGCGCGATAAGAGCCCGATCAACGACAACATCCGGATGAAGAATTTCGCCGGCTACACGCCGATGAGCCGAGTGATCGTGCCACGCGATCTGGTCGGCGATCCGCATGATCTGCGCGTTCGCGCCTGGATCGACGACAAGCTGCATCAGGATGCGCGCACCAATCAAATGCTATGGCATACGGGCGAGGTGGTGGAATATCTCTCCTACATCATGACGTTGATGCCGGGCGATCTGATCCTCATGGGCTCGCCCGCCAACCTTCCCTTGGAGCCCGGGCAGAAGAATCACGGCATCGAGAGCGGTCAAACCATCACTTGCGAGGTCGAGAAGCTCGGCCGGATGCAGAACCGCATCGAAGAACAGCCCTGGCGCCAACCGAACGAATTCTAAAACGGGTTGATTCTGCTGTTTCAGCGATAGGGGGAACGTCAAATGACTTGGCTTTTACGCGCGCTGCTCGTCGCGCTGCTGCTCACGCCTTTCGGCCGCGCGGCCTTCGCCGACGAGACCAATCTGCTCTTCGATATTATCGGCCCGACGCGCTCCGGGCCGATGGCCAACGCGCTCGAGCCCTGGGCGGCGAAGATCAACGACCAGGCCAAGGGCATCCTCCATATCGATGTGCGCGAAGGCGTGACTTTGGCGACGTTCGAGAACATCTACGACCGCGTGCTCGACGACGCGATCCAGATCGGCTGGGGCATGCAGAACGCGGTCGCGGGCAAGTTCCCGCTCTCCGAGGTTCCGGCCGTACCGTTCCTCGTCAAATCGGCCCAGGCCGGCTCGGTCGCGTTCTGGCGCCTCTATAAAACGGGCCTGCTCGATGCCGAATACGATCAGATCGTGCCCCTCGCCACCGGTATGCTGGGCGCCGGCGGCCTCCATCTGAGCGCGCCGCTCAAAAGCTTCGATGATTTAGGCGGGCTCAAGCTGATTGTCGCGGGGCAGATGCAAAGCAAGACGATCACCGCGCTCGGCGGCGCGCCGATCTCGATCCCGCTGACCGACGAATATCAGGCGGTGCAGCGTAAGACCGTCGACGGCGCGGTCATCGGCTGGGGCGGGGTCCGCTCCTTCAAGCTCGAGCAGGTCGCGCCCTACCATGTCAATGTGACGGTCGGCACCTCGATCAGCATGGTGTTCATGGCGAAGAAAAAATTCGACGCGCTCCCGGCGGCGGCGCAGAAGATCTTGCTCGACAATTCCGGCGAAGTGCTCAGCCGGCAATACGGTATCGCGGTCGATAACGAGGCCAATGCCATCCGCGCCGCGGTGCTCGCCGAGCCCGGCCAGAAAACCGTCACCGTGCCCGATGCCGATATGAAGAAATGGGAGGAGAAGATCGAGCCGGTGGTCGATGAATGGGCCGCAAGCCGCAAGAACGGCAAGGAGGTGCTCGACAAGTATCGCCAGCTCTACGCGCAAGCCGCAGCCGAGATCGCCCAACGCTGAGCCGTGGCACCGCGCGATTGCGGCGGCCGGCGTAGCCTCGCTAGATTGCTGCCGTGCCGAGAGAAAACGGAAGCGCCGTGACGCGCGAAGAAATGCTTGCCCGGGCCGAGGCGCTGGTGCCGGTATTGCGCGCGCGCAGTTCCGCCTGCGAGGCCGCGCGGCGCTGCCCCGATGAAAGCATGGCCGATTTCGACGCGGCCGGCTTTCTTCGCGTCTGCCAGCCGGCGCGTTTCGGCGGCTTGGAGCTTGGCTGGGACGTGCTTTGCGAGGTCGGGCAAATCCTCGCGCGCGGCTGCGGCGCCCAGGCCTGGGTGGCGACCGTCATGGGCGATCACGCCCATATCGCCAGCGGCCTGCCGCTCGAGGCGCAGGAAGAGATTTGGGGCAAGAACCCGAAGGCGCGGCTTTGCGCAAGCTTCGCGCCCGTCGGCGTGGCACGCAGCGTGCCGGGCGGCGTGAGGCTTTCGGGCAAGCATGGCTTTGCCAGCGGCATCGATC
>DATGLO010000244.1:0-3140 GCA_035294105.1 Allostellaceae bacterium | reverse complement strand
ACAATAACGCCCTCGGCGACCTCGCTGCGTGCGCCGATAAAGCAATTGTCCTCGACGATCACCGGCTCCGCTTGCAGCGGCTCCAGCACGCCGCCGATGCCGACGCCGCCCGAGAGGTGACAATTCTTGCCGATCTGCGCGCAGGAGCCGACGGTCGCCCAGGTATCGACCATCGTGCCGCTATCGACATAAGCGCCGACATTTATGAAGGAGGGCATCATGATGACGTTCGGTGCAATGTAAGCCGAATGGCGGACGACGCTGCCGGGCACGGAACGGAAGCCCGCCTCCTTGAAGCGCCTGGCGTCCCAGCCTTGTGCCTTCACCGGAATCTTGTCCCACCAGGCCGAGCTTCCCGGCGCGCCGGCGATCTCGGCGTTGTCATTGAGGCGGAACGACAGCAGCACCGCTTTCTTCAGCCATTGATGGACGCGCCAGCGGCCGTCGATCTTCTCGGCGACGCGCGCCTTGCCGGAATCGAGGAGCGACAGCGCGGCGTCGACCGCCTCGCGCACCGGCCCTTTGGTTGCGGCGTTGACTTGATCGCGCGCCTCCCAGGCGGCATCGATTGCGAATTCGAGTTCGTTGGCGTTGCTGGTATCGGTCATGGGCCGGATTCATGGGTGACGGCGGCGGTTGCTGTCAACCGCAACCGCGCGGCGCGCCGCCGGCTTTAGCCCGCTGCCGGAAGAGAAACCGCCGCGAGGAACGGCGCCAGCGCCGCGTGCTCGACCGTGTAGTGGATCGACGCTGCGTGGCCGTCATTCTCGGGATGCGGCCCATCGCTCACCCAGATCGTCGTCATGCCGAGCGCCGCGGCCGGCGGCAGGTTGCGCGCCATGTCCTCGATCATCGCCGCGCGCTTTGGTTCGATACGATAGCGGCGCACGAAGCCTTCATAAGCGGCGGGCTCTGGCTTCGGCGCATAATCGCAAGCGACGATGTCGTGAATGGCGGCGAAATGCGCGCCGAGTCCGAGCCGCCCCAGCACGCGCTCGGCATGGCGCTGGGTGCCGTTGGTGAAGATCAGCTTGCGTCCCGGCAGCCCGGCGATCGCCTCGCCGAGTGCGCGATCCTCGTTCACCGACGACAGATCGATCTCGTGCACGTAATCGAGGAAGCGCTCCGGCGGCATGCCGTATTCGCGCATCAGGCCTTGCAGCGTTGTGCCGTAATGATCGAGGAAATGGCGGCGCAGCCTGTGAGCGCCCTCATGGTCGAGCCGCAGCTCTGCCATGATGAAGGCGTCCATGCGCTGCTCGACCTCTTTGTAGAGCGCGCAAGTGCTGGGATAGAGCGTGTTGTCGAGATCGAAGATCCAGGTGTCGATCTCGGCGAGGCGGCGAGAAGGCGGTTCCGGGCGATCCATCAAGCTCTAAGCCGTAAGCGATAAGCCGTAAGCGCGGGCGAGCTTACAGCTTAAGGCTTATGGCTTACAGCGGGCGACCGCCGCTCATTCGGCCGCTTCGGCCATCGGTGCCGCGGCAGGCAGCGCCTCGGCCGCGGGCCGCGACACGTACCAGTAGCCGATGCCCATGATGCCGGCACCGGCGATGATGTTGCCGATCGTCACCCAGAAGAGGTTGTAGACGAGCCCGCCCCATGTGACGGTCGCCGGATGGTCGCCAAGCAGCGCGATCAGGAACAGCGTCATGTTGGCGATCGAATGCTCGTAGCCGCTGCCGATGAAGGCGAAGAGGCACCACCAGATGAGGATGCATTTGGCCGCGTCGTTGCTTGTCCGCGCCGACATCCAGATGGCGAGACAGACGAGCCAGTTGCACAGCGTCGCGCGCGCGACGAGCGAGAGCACCGGCGCGGTTTCCTTGGCGGTGGCGACACTCATCAGCCATTGGCTTTTCGAATGTAAGAGCGCGCCGCCGCCGCCCCAGATGAAGATCAGCGCCAGGACGATGCAGCCGGCGAGATTGCCGGCCCACGAGACGGTCCAGCAACCGATCAGATCGCCGAGGCTCGCCTTTTTGCGCAGCACGCCATGGGTCATGAGCATGGTGTGGCCGGTGAAGAGATCGGCACCGGCGAAGACGACGAGCGTGAGCGCGACGCCGAAGGTCGCGCCCATCACGATCGAGCGATAGGCCGGATCGACATCCGAGCCGAGCGAGAAAATCAGGATGATGCCGAGGCCGATAAAGGCGCCGGCCATCATCGAGCTGACGAAAAATCCGCCGGGTCTGCGCCGCAAAAACCCGGCTTTGGCGGCGGCGGTATTGGCGAGCTGGTCGACGGTTTCGAGATACATGGTTGCGAGTCCTTTGCCGCGATGCTGCATCGCTTGGGCAAAGACCGTGCCACTCATGAATCGCGGATTTCTGCGCGATTTCGAAAGGTTTGTGCGCGGCGGCTGCTGTTGCGCACGGCACGCTGCCACGAAATTGTGCAAAGCAGCAATTGCGTAAAAACCAGGCATTAAGCCGCTTTTGCCGGCTCATGGGGGCTTTCCGTCAGCGCCGCAAAATCGATCCGAATGAAAATAATTATTTGCATCAAGGGTTTTATCGAGGAGCCGAACTGGCATTGCACTTGCTAAGGGATCGCCCGGAAGGGTGCTTTATGGTCGATTCCGGTTTCACCGAAGAACAGAAGCAATATCTCGACGGGTTTTTGCGTGGCATTGCCGGCGCGCGCGGCGGTGCTCTCACGCCAGCGCCGGCTGTCGATCCAACTCCCGATATTCATCGCGCGGCGCAGGACCGTTTCATCGCCGCGGGCAAGAAGCTGGCGCCTGAAGAAGAGGCGAAGCGCAAATCGCATCCGCTCGATATGTGGGACGAGCTGCGCGCCGAAGCGGCAAACGGTCGCTTCCCGAAAGGCACCGACATCTTCCGCCATAAATTCTTCGGGCTCTTTTATGTTGCGCCGGCCCAAGACTCCTTCATGTGCCGGCTGCGCATTCCGAACGGCATCCTCGTCCCGCATCAAGCCGTCGGGCTCGCCGATCTCGCCGCGCGTTGGGGCGGCGGCTATCTCGATATCACGACGCGCGCCAATCTGCAGATCCGCGAGATCAAGCCGCAAGGCATCGTCGAGATGCTCGAAGGCGTGCAAGAGCTCGGACTCACCTCGCGCGGCGCCGGCGCCGATAATATCCGCAACATCACCGGCAGCCCGACCGCCGG
>DATGLO010000243.1:0-5391 GCA_035294105.1 Allostellaceae bacterium | reverse complement strand
CGGGTTGCGACGATTACGACACCAAGCCGATCGACTTTGCGCGGCTTTTGGGCAAGATCGAAACGCTGCTCGGTGCGGCGCGGACCTGAAGCGCATCCGGGCACAGAAAAATAAGCAGGAGGCGATGATGGAAATGAATGTCGAGGAACTCGGGGG
This sequence comes from Allostellaceae bacterium, assembly GCA_035294105.1. Lineage (GTDB taxonomy): Bacteria > Pseudomonadota > Alphaproteobacteria > ATCC43930 > CGMCC-115725 > CAIKMD01. The sequence continues at coordinate 5,235 of DATGLO010000243.1, read as the reverse complement.
CGCCACGCTCGCCGTGCTGCGCGGGCGGCTCGACGTTGCCGGCGCCAGCGCCATCGAGCTGAAGTTCAACGCGACGGCCGGTGCCCGCCGCGCGCTGATCGTCGACCTTTCGGGCGTCAATTTCATCGCCTCGATGGGCATGCGCCTGCTGCTTATCGCCGGCAAGACCTCGGCGGCCAAGGGCGGCAAGATGGCGTTGCTGGCGCCGCCCGCCGATGTCGCCTCGGTGCTCAAGACAGCCGGCGTCGACACGGTCATCCCGATCTGCGCGACGCGCGACGCCGCTCTCGCCACGGTCGGCGCGGCCTAAGCGCCTGTCGCGCCGCCGGGGCAAATTTTGCCGTGTGAGTTGATGCGGCCGCCGCGACGTAAGCTCGGGAGGGCGCCTCGGCTTCGCTATTCGGCGGCTTGAGGCGTCTTGCCGCGCACCTTGTCAACCTCGTGCTGCCAGATCTGCACCCAGTCGCCGGTCGCGGTCGTGGTGAAATGACCGCCGCGAGCATTGGCATAGACCGTCGGATCATCGGCGGAAGGCGGGCGGACGCCGTTCTGGAACGCCTTCACCGTGTTCATCAGCATGCGGCGATTGCGCGCGATGGCGATGTCCGAAGGCGCCAAATTCTCCCAGGAATGGTCGACCATGCCGCCCATGCTCTCGGTGACGCATTGATCCTGGGTGTGGATGCCCTCGATGCCGGTGTAGGACTTGGTCTTCTGCTCCTCGCGATCGATCAGATAGTCGTTGGCCTCTTGCTCGACCATGCGATAGCGGCCGTACCAGCCGCTCTCGTTCGGCAACAGGTTGTCGCGCAGATAGGCGCCGTCGCCGTCCTTGCGCGCGGTCCGCTCGCGATCGTTCTGGCGCATGAAGCGCGTCGATTCGAAGCCGACGAACATGCAATGCGTGTCGTCCATCGGGATGAACGAGCGCACCATCACATTGTTCTCGAGGCTCGAGACCGGCGGCATGATCCAAAACGGGAAGAGGAAATGCGCAACCCGCCAATAGGTGCCGCCGGGCACGGTCGGCGACGGCCGGTGCGCGCCGTAATGGAGGCCGTAATTGGTCTCGCGGATCTTGTATTCGGGCGCGCGATTGACGGTGAGATCGGCGCGGTCGGCGGCGATGCCGGGAGTCGGCTTGATGAAGCCGAAATGCAGCACGCCGACATGGCTGGTGTCGAGATCGCCTTCGACTGCCTGCAGCCAGTTGCAGCTGCGCTGCACGAAGCGCATCTGCACGCCGCTGGCCGGCCCCATCAGGCATTCGAAATGCGGCAGGTCTTTCGGCGCCTTGTTGCGGTCGCCCATATAGACCCAGACGACGCCGTTATGCTCTTTCGTCAGATAGGCCTTGGCGCGGACACGGTCCTTGAAATGCTGGCGCTCGGGGATGTTGAGCTGGTCGAGGCAGTTGCCGTCGACGTCGAATTTCCAGCCGTGATAGACGCAGCGGATGCCGTCCTCTTCGTTGCGGCCGAAGTAGAGCGAGGCGCAGCGATGCGGACAGCGCTGATCCATGATGCCGACCCGGCCCGACGTGTCGCGGAAGGCGATCAGCTTCTCGTTGAGCAGCAGGATGCGCACCGGTGTGCCGTCGGCCTTGAGCTCGTCCGACGGGGCGAAGGGAATCCAGTATTGCCGCATCAGCTCGCCCATCGGCGTGCCCGGACCGGCGCGCATAATCAGTTCCAATTCATCGGCCATGGCTAACGGCTCCTCCCGATGTCGCCCGAAGGGGCGAAGCCTAGTCCAGACCGGTCGATTTTGGAATGTCGTTGCTGCCCACAGCTGGGCTGGTTGCGGCGCGAAAGCGGCTTTAGCCGCGGGCGACCTCGCTCGCTTCGCGGAACACCAAGCGAGCCTTTTCCCAAATCTCAAAACCGGGATAGTCGCTCTGACGCCCGAAATGCTCGCGCGCCAAACGCTGCGCGTCGCCGTCGCTGGGGCTGACGAATTCGACAACATCGCCGATGCCGCCACGACGATTTAGGAAATAACAGCGATATTCTTTCATACCCCGCCCCGAGGTCCACGCTTCGGCCCCGTTTTATCGTCTTTGGGCTAAATGCCTCAATTGGGAGTTATGCGTAAGGGCGTCTACTTACGCGCGATTTGGCCTGGTTTTTCCGCCCTTTATCCGGCGGCGAAGGCGGCGGCGATAGGACACCGCTTCGGCGACATGGATGCGGCTAAGGCGTCGCTCATGCGCGATCGACAAGGGTGCCGATGCGCTTGTCGCTTCGCTCGCGCCGGTAGCCGCTCCGAGACTAGGGGGCGAGAAGTAAACGCTCCTGTTCAGCTAGCGAGGACGATGCGGCGATAGGAAACCGCCTCGGCGACATGGATGCGCCGTACGGCATCGCTCATATCGAGATCGGCGAGGGTGCGGGCAACGCGCAGTACGCGGTGATAGCCGCGCGCCGAAAGCCGCATGCGCTCGGCCGCGTCGGTCAAGAGCTTGCGGCCGTCGGCATCGGGCGCGGCGATCTCTTCGAGCAGATTGCCGTCGGCCTCGGCATTGGTGCGGATGCGCTTCTCGCTCGGCAGCCGCGCGAAGCGCGCTTGCTGGCGCGCGCGTGCCGCCGCCACCCGCGCCCCGACCTCGGCCGAGCCTTCCGCCGGCGGCGGCAGCGAGAGGTCGGCGGCTTTGACGGCCGGAACATCGATATGCAGATCGATGCGATCGAAGAGGGGGCCCGAAATCTTCGCTTGATAATCCTGCGCGCATTTCGGCGCGCGGCCGCAGCCTTGGGCGGGATCGTCGAGATAGCCACAGCGGCAAGGATTCATCGCCGCGACCACTTGCACGCGGGCCGGATAGGCGACGTGGGCATTGGCGCGCGCGACGACGGCGCGGCCGCTTTCCATCGGCTGGCGCAAGGCTTCCAGCGTTGCGCGCTGGAACTCCGGCAGCTCGTCGAGGAATAAGACGCCGAGATGGGCGAGCGATAATTCTCCGGGCTTTGCGCGCAAGCCGCCGCCGACCAAGGCGGCGAGCGAGGCCGAATGATGCGGGTCGCGGAACGGCCGCTGCCGGATCAGCTCGCCGTCGCGCAAGAGACCGGCGACCGAATGGATCATGCTGACTTCGAGGGCTTCCCCCGGATCGAGCGGCGGCAAGATGCCGGGCAGGCGTGCGGCCAGCATCGATTTGCCGGCGCCGGGCGGGCCGACCATCAGGAGGTTGTGGCCGCCCGCGGCCGCGACTTCGAGGGCGCGTTTCGCGGTTTCTTGGCCTTTGATGTCCTTGAGGTCGAGTGGCGAGCCGCTCGCCGCGGCGATGCGCGGCGCGGGTGGCGACAAAAGCTGTGTGCCGCGGAAATGATTGATCAGCGCCAAGAGCGAGGGCGTCGCCAAGATGTCGAGCCCGCCGGCCCAGGCGGCTTCGCCGCCCGACGCGGCTGGACATATCAGGCCGCGGCCGCGCGAGAGGGCGCCGACGGCGGCCGGCAACACACCCGCAACCGGCAACACCGAGCCGTCGAGCGCCAGCTCGCCCAGCGCGACGTAATGCTCGATCTCGTCGGCCGGCAGCACCTCCATTGCGGCGAGGAGGCCCAGCGCGATCGGCAGATCGAAATGGCTGCCTTCCTTGGCGAGATCGGCCGGGGCCAGGTTCACGGTGATGCGCCGCGCCGGCACGGCAAGGCCCATCGAGGTTAGCGCGGCGCGCACGCGCTCGCGCGATTCGGCGACGGCCTTGTCCGGCAGGCCGACGACCATGAAGGCGGGCAGGCCGGCCGAAATCGTCACCTGCGCTTCGACTTCGAGCGCGTCGATGCCGAGGAATGCGACTGTGCGAATGCGCGCGACCAATCCCCACCCCCTCGGGCTGCGACTTTAGGCGAGCAAGGGCGGGATTGGCGAGCGGTTTGACAGCGTGACGGTAAAGCGCGGCTCAGGAATTGCCGCCGTGCTCGGCGCTCTCGGATTGGAGCTGGATGTAATTCTCAAGCCCGGTCAGCGTGATCAACTCGAGCTGCGTCTCGATGAAATCAACCGCGTCTTCTTCATTATCGAGAATCTCGCTTAGCAGGTCGCGGCTGCCGAAGTCGCGCACGCTCTCGCAATGAACGATCGCGTCGCGCAGATCGCCCAGCGCTTTCTGCTCCAATTTCAGATCGCAATCGAGGATCTCTTGGACGTTCTCGCCGATCAGCAGCTTGTCGAGGTCTTGGAGATTAGGCAGACCTTCGAGGAAGAGGATGCGCTCGATCAAGCGATCCGCATGCTTCATCTCGTCTATCGATTCGTGCTTCTCGTGCTCGCCGAGCTTGGTCACGCCCCAATTCTTCAGCATGCGGGCGTGAAGGAAGTACTGGTTGATCGCGGTGAGTTCGTTGCGCAGGATCGTGTTGAGGTGCTGAAGTACCGTCGCATCGCCGCGCATGTGCCACTGCCTCCGTTTTCTTTACGGCGGATCGCTGCCCTGCCGGTGCGCGATTATATGGCGACCTAGACGGTGGTGCGAACCGGTTCGGCGCTCACATCGCGCAGAATGCCTTCGACGAGCGGCATGCACTTGCCGCAGCGCGGCTGCGTGCCGCAAGCCCGATAGACCCCAAGAGTCGAGCCGTCGCCGCAAGCAGCGGCTGCCTGGCGCACTTGACGCTCGGTCAACCCATTGCAGAGGCAGACATACATCGGCGCACTCAGTTGGTTTTGCGACTTACTCGCAATACCGTAGCGAAATTTGCCCGCAAATGCGAATCATTTTCAGCCGTGTCTGTCATCGCCGACGGTACAGCGGTCTGGGGGAAAACTCTTTTTTTGCAGTACTCTAGCGACTTACGCCGGGTCCCGCGGCGCGGCGCGGCGCCGAACGCGGCATGACAATGGCGCCCGAAGAGAGTCGGCTGATCTCTTGCTCCAGTTTCCTGACGCGTTCGGCAAGATCGCTGCCCGCCTTCCCGTCGTCGAGCAGCGCTTTGAGGCGCTCGCGAAACCCGGGCTCGCGACGGAGACGTTGTGCCAACGCGACGATCAGTGCGCGGTCGCTTTCGGCGACACGCACATTCGTCTGAACTGTCTTTTCCATGCTTCCGTACCCCCGCTAGCAATTGCTAGCGATGCTAAGCAATTCTAGTTGCAGAAGCTTTAAGGCGAAATCTCCTCTGCGCCAGAACGGGGCGGCGCCACCGGTTGACGCTGTTGGCTACCATCCGGTTGTGCGCGGCAACCTTCGATGAACAGGGTGACGCATTGCCGCGCCCAATTCTCCTGCTCGCGCTC
>DATGLO010000242.1:0-4916 GCA_035294105.1 Allostellaceae bacterium | reverse complement strand
TTTTCGATGGTTACGATTTCCTTGCCATCTCCTACGCGCTGCCGGTGCTGGTCGGCCAATGGCTTTTGAGCCGGCCGGAGATCGGCTGGCTGATCGCGAGCTCGAATATCGCCTCGCTCTTCGGCGGCCTTGGCTTTGCCTGGCTCGCCGACGGCATCGGCCGCCTCAAAACGATGGCGATCGCCACCGCGCTCTTCGGTCTCGCGAGCCTTGCTTGCGCCTTCGCCTGGGACTTCGATTCGATGCTCGCCTGCCGCGCGCTCGAAGGCATCGGCCTCGGCGGGCTCGGCCCGGCAGCGGCGGCCTATATCACCGAGATGGCGCGGGCGCATGGCCGCGGCCGCTTTTACCTTTTGTTCCAAGGCATCTTCATTTTCGGCCTCGCCGGCGCGGCGTTTCTATCGCCCTGGATGGTGCCCACCTTCGGCTGGCAATCGATGTTCTTCCTCGGCGCGATACCGGCGCCGCTGGCGATCTGCTTCGTGCTGCTTTTGCCGGAATCGGCGCGCTGGTATGCCGATAAGGGGCGCTTCGAGGAAGCGGACCGCGTCGTGCGTGCGATCGAGGATGCGGCCCGCGCCGACGGCAAAGAGCTGCCGCCGCCCGCGCCGCCGCGTGTGGATCCGGGCGAGAAGCGTCAGCGCTGGACCGAGATCTTCCGCGGCATCTATGCCGCGCGCACGATCGTCGTGTGGATCCTGTTCTTTGCCATCTATTTCGTCAGCAACGCGCTGCTGTCGTGGCTGCCGACGCTCTATCGCACGGTCTATCGCCTCGACGTCAAGACGGCGCTGCAATATTCCGCCTACACGACCGTCGCGGGAATGGTCGGCGTGATCCTGGTGGCGCTGTTCGTCGACCGCACAGGCCGGCGCGCCTGGTTCACGATATGCTTTGCCGTGATCGCCTGCGTGTTTTTCTATCTTTGGATCAGCGGCACGCCGACGGCGCTGACGGTGCTGGTCTGCGTCACAATCGCGGATGTCGCGATGGCGTCGATCTCATCCTTGATCTTCCTCTACAGCGCCGAGATCTATCCGACGCGGCTCAGATCGCGCGGCGTCGCCATCGCCGGCGCGTGGCAGAAGGTCGGCATCGTCGCCGGCCAGATCAGCATCGGTTATATCGTCGATGGCTTCGGCATCGGCGGCGTGTTCCTCCAATGCACGATCCCGATGGCCCTCGGCGCGGTGATCGCCGCGCTCTGCTGCGTCGAGGCGCGCAACCGCGCGCTCGAGGAAGTCTCGCCGTAGAGCGGTGTTATGATGCTTAGGCGACCGGGCGCGTTTCGACCGGCGCGGCGTTGCTGCCGAGCAGCCTGTCGAAATATTCGATGGTCTTCTTGAGACCGGTCTCAAGCGGGACCTTCGGCTCCCAACCGAGGAGGCTTTTGGCGCGGCTGATATCGGGGCAGCGCTGCGTCGGATCGTCCACCGGCAGCGGCCGGCGCTCGATCTTGGAGCGCGAGCCGGTCAGTTCGATGACCTTATGCGCGAGTTCGGCGACCGTGGTCTCGACCGGATTGCCGATGTTGATCGGGCCGGTGACGTCGTCCGGCGCCGCCATCAGACGGATCCAGCCCTCGAGCAGATCGTCGACATAGCAAAAGGCACGCGTCTGGCTGCCGTCGCCATAGAGCGTGATCGGATCGCCTTTCAAGGCCTGGACGATGAAATTCGATACGACGCGCCCGTCATTCGGATGCATGCGCGGGCCGTAGGTGTTGAAGATGCGCGCGACCCGGATGCGCAGCTTGTGCTGGCGGTGATAGTCGAAGAACAGCGTCTCGGCGCAGCGCTTGCCTTCGTCGTAGCAGGCGCGCGGCCCGATCGGATTGACGTTGCCGCGATAATCCTCGGTCTGCGGATGGACGGTCGGATCGCCATAGACCTCGGAGGTCGAGGCCTGGAAGATCTTGGCCCGCAGGCGCTTCGCCAGGCCCAGCATGTTGATCGCTCCGGAAACGCTGGTCTTGGTCGTCTGCACCGGATCGTGCTGGTAGTGGATCGGCGAGGCCGGGCAAGCGAGGTTGTAGATCTCGTCGACCTCGACATAGAGCGGGAAGCAGATGTCGTGTCGCATCGCCTCGAAATTGGGCTTGCCCAAGAGCGAGGCGACGTTGTCCTTGCGCCCGGTGAAATAGTTGTCGACGCAAAGCACGTCGCTGCCTTCGGCGACCAGCCGCTCGCACAGATGCGAGCCGAGGAAGCCGGCGCCGCCGGTAACGAGAATGCGTTTGCGTGTTGAGCTCATCGCTGCGTCCTATCTTATCGCTTGCCGACGCTCGCGCGTGGCGGAAGGCTCGACCGGCGCACGGCCGACGCTGACGTAGTAGAAGCCCGCGGCCGACATATCCTCGGGCTTGTAGATGTTGCGCAAGTCTATAACGGTCGGCGTGCGCAATAAATTCATCACGCGCGTCAAATCAAGGGCGCGAAACTCGTTCCACTCGGTGACGATGACGAGCGCGTCGGCGCCTTCCATCGCTTCGTAGGCGTTGGTGCAGAAGTTGACCTTGTCCAGCAGCTTCGCCGCTTCCTTCATGCCTTCGGGATCGAAAGCCCGGATCGTCGCGCCGGCTTTTTGCAGCGCCGGAATGATGTCGAGCGCGGGGCTGTCGCGCATGTCGTCGGTATTCGGCTTGAAGGTGACGCCGAGGATCGCGAGCGTCTTGCCGGCGACGTTGCCGCCGCAGGCGTGGATAACACGCTGGGCCATCGCTTCCTTGCGATTGTCGTTCACCTCGATCACCGCTTCGACGATGCTGATCGGTGCGCCGGCATCGCGCGCGGTCTTGACCAAGGCGAGGCAATCCTTGGGGAAGCACGAGCCGCCATAGCCGGGACCGGCATGGAGGAACTTGCGGCCGATACGACCGTCGAGCCCGATTCCTTTGGCGACATCCTGCACGTCGGCACCGACTTTCTCGCACAGATCGGCGATCTCGTTGATGAACGAAATCTTGGTTGCGAGGAAGCTGTTCGCGGCGTATTTCGTCAGCTCGGCGGTCTCGATCTTCGTAAAGAGGATCGGCGTCTCGTTGAGGAACAACGGCCGATAAAGCTCTTTCATCACCGCCTGAGCGCGCTCCGTCTCGGCGCCGATCACGACGCGATCGGGACGCATGAAATCGCCGATCGCCGAACCTTCGCGCAGGAATTCGGGATTGGAGACGACATCGAAAGAGGCGTCGGGACGGGCCTTGCGGATGATCTCGGCGACCTTGCGCCCGGTGCCGACCGGCACGGTCGATTTCGTCACGACGACGGTGTAGCCGTCGAGCGCGCGAGCGATCTCTTCCGCCGCGCCGAAGACGTAAGACAGATCCGCGTAACCGTCGCCGCGGCGCGAGGGCGTGCCGACGGCGATGAATACCGCATCGGCGGCTTTGACCGCGCCCGGCAGGTCGGTGGTGAACGAGAGCCGTTTGGCGGCGACGTTGCTCGCGACCAGTGTGTCGAGCCCCGGCTCGTAGATCGGCATCTTGCCTTGCTTCAGCCCGTCGATCTTGGCTTTATCGAGATCGACGCAAGCGACCTCGACGCCGAATTCCGAAAAGCATGCGCCGGACACCAGTCCGACATAGCCCGAGCCGATAACCGCAATCCGCATGTAAGCTCCACTCCGATCTCGCCAAGAACGCTGCCGTATCGGCAAAAATTCCGCAACTGCGGCGTGCGCTCCTCGGCTGGTTGGGGAAGACCCGAAATTTTCCTAAATAGCAAGCTATCTCAGTCGCTTAGACCGCCGGCGCAGTTTTTCCTGCGGCGGCGTCGCAGCCGCTTCTTGCGCTTCCGCGACGAAATCGCGCATCGCGAAGAAGCCTTTGGTCGGACCGCGATTGCCGGCCTTGTCGTTGACCGCCGCCCAGTTCATCACGCCAAGAACGCCGATAAGCGCGATGACGAAGAAGATTGATTCCATGACTCACCTCACCCCCGTCCTTGCCGGTCCATTAGTTCGATCCCGAGCGCGGCGACCCGCCGCGCATTCTCGCGCCACGTAAAGCCGCGCTCGTCGATTTGGCGCCGCGCCGCCGCGCCCAGGCGGCGGCGCAAGCCGGCATCGCGCGCCAGCCGCAGGATCGCGTCCAGCATCGCGGATTTATGTTGCGGATCGAAGAGCAGCGCCGCTTTTTCGTGGCTCACGAGCTCGCGGATATTCGCCTGATCGGGCGCGACGATCGCTTTGCCCGCCGCCATATAGTCGAAAAGCTTCAAAGGCGACGCATAAGCCACCGCTTTCGGTTGCAGGGCGATGTCGAAGGCGGCGACGTGCCGGGCGAGCTCTGCGCGCGACACGATGCCGGTAAAGCTGACGCGATCGGCGATGCCGAGATCGGCCGCACGCGCTTCCATCGCGCGGCGTGCCGGGCCGTCGCCGAGCAGCAAAAGGTGCAGCGTGCGCGGTACGTCGGGCCGGGCCAGCGCCTCGATGGCGGCGTCGAGCCCATGCCAGCCGCGCATAAAGCCGGCAAAGCCGAGCACCAGCTTGCCCGAAAGACCGAGGGCGCGCTTCGCTGCCTCCGGATCGATGTGGTCGAAAGCCGCCGGGTCGATGGCGTTGGGAATCACCGCCATGTGCGCAGGATCGACACCGGCCTCCAGTAACAGCGCGCCGAGCGCATGGCTGACGGGCAGCACGCGATCGGCGCTGCGCCACAGCGCGTTCTCGATACGCCAGGCAAGCGGATGAAGATGCAAGCCGCCGCTATGCTCGGCACGCTCTTGCGCCAGCGGCGCGTTGACCTCGAGAAGCAGCGGCGTGCGCGTCAGCTTCGCGAGCGCGAGTCCTGCGAGCAGATTGAGGTTGTAGCGCTCATAGATGACATCGGGCGAAAAAGCGCGGTACGCGCGACAGAGCCGCCAAAAGGCAGGCAGGTTATAGCCGAGCTCGAGCGCTTCATAGAGCATGCG
>DATGLO010000241.1:0-2345 GCA_035294105.1 Allostellaceae bacterium | reverse complement strand
CGATGTCGATCTCGCCGCGAATACCGTAACCAACCTCGTCGCGCAATATACGACGATCAGCGCCAGCGAGCAGATGCCGGATATCCTCAATGCCTCGACGCAGGTGATGTATCCCAATCCGTCGGCAAACGTGCAGGTCGTCGTGTCCCTGATCACGGTCGATTCCAAGGGCGCGGCGACGGTCACCTGGAGCCAGACCTTGAACGGCACCGCGCGCACGGTCGGCTCGAGCGTATCGCTGCCGGCCTCGCTCGATGTCCCCAATACCTCGGTCGTGCTCGGCGAGGTTACCTATCCCTATAAGGCGGCGATCGACTTCCTCAATCTAGGGACGATCAATTTGTCCTCGTCGATCTACATGGTCCCGCGCGCCTCGACGACGATCAATCTTACCTCGTGATCTGAGTCGCTCCCGACGCATCGCTGAGGCTGGCGACGATCTCTTTCGGGATCGGTGCGCTGTTGATCCGGCCTTTCTCGGTGGGATGCGGCACGACCCAAACGCGCTTTTCGATCCCTTCGACCGCGAGCTTGCCGTCTTTCAGCATGCAATGCTCGACGCTGAAGCTCGATTCGCCCCATTCGCTCACGCCTGATTCGCAGACCAGCTCGTCGCCGCAGCGCGAAGGAATGATGAAGCGCGAGCGTGCATCGACCAGCGGCGTGCCGACGGAGCCGTATTTCTCCCAAAGTGCGCGCATGTCGAGGCCGGTGCGCGCGAAAAGGTGGAAGGTCGCCGAGTCGAACCAGGCGAAATAGCGCGGATAGAAGACGATGCCTGCGGCGTCGCAAGCGCCCCATTCGATCGTGATCGGAAACCGGTTGACCAGCATGGACGTTCTTTCGCAGCGGAGCCTCGACCGAGCGGCGGATACTATAACGCCGGCGATGGAGCGGCTATCCTATCCGCAGGAGATCGAGCCGCGCGCCCATGGCCAAAGCCCCGACATCGCTCGTTCCGCTCATCGTCGCGTGCTCGCTCTTCATGGAGCAGCTCGATTCGACGATCATCGCGACGGCGCTGCCGACGATCGCGCGCGATATCAACGAAGATCCCCTGCGGCTCAATCTCGCGATCACCTGTTATCTTCTGAGCCTCTCGATCTTCATCCCCCTGAGCGGCTGGATGGCCGACCGCTTCGGCGCGCGCACCGTCTTCCGCGCCGCGATCGGCGTTTTCATGGTCGGCTCGATCCTTTGCGGCCTTTCCAACGATCTCTGGGAATTCGTCGCGGCGCGCATGATCCAGGGCATGGGCGGCGCGATGATGTCGCCGGTCGGGCGCTTCGTCATGCTGCGCGCAGTTCCCAAAGAAGAATTGCTGCGCGCGATGATCATCGTCACGACACCGGCGATGCTCGGCCCCGTGTTCGGGCCGCCGCTCGGCGGGTTCATCGTCACCTATTTCTCGTGGCGCTGGATTTTCTTCATCAACATCCCGATCGCGATTCTCGGCATTGTCCTGGTCACGCTGTTCGTCGAGAACCTGCGCGAGGACAACATCCGGCCGATCGACTGGCCGGGCTTCGCGTTGACCGGGATCGGCCTGTCCTGCCTCGTCTTCGGCTTCGAGGTCGTCGGCCGCGGCGGCCTGCCCGTGCCGGTGGTGGCATCGATGATCGCGCTCGGCGTCGTCTGCCTCTCGCTTTACGTCTGGCATGCCAAGCGTACGGCGTTTCCGGTGATCGATCTCAATCTGCTCAACATCCAGACCTTCCGCATCGGCGTGACCGGCGGCACCTTGACGCGCATGGGCATCGGCGCGCTGCCGTTCCTGCTGCCGTTCATGATGCAGATCGGCTTCGGCTATTCGCCGATCATCTCGGGCCTCGTCACGTTCGCGAGCGCCGCGGGCGCGCTGACCATGCGTCTTACTGCGACGCATATCATCCGCCGCTACGGCTATCGCAACACGCTGTTGTTCAATGCCTTCCTCACCTCGGGCTTGCTCGGCATCAACGCGCTGTGGCAGCCCTCGACGCCGCTGTTCTTGATTTTCGGCGTGCTGCTCTTCGGCGGCTTCTTCCGCTCGCTGCAATTCAGCGCGATCAACACGCTCGGCTATTCCGACGTGCCGTCGAGCCTGATGAGCCGCGCGACGCCTTTCGCCAGCATGGCGCAGCAGCTCGCGATGAGTCTCGGCATCGGCACCGGCGCGCTGCTCCTGCACACGACGCTGCTGATCCGCGGTCATGCTACCCTCGGCCCGACCGATTTCACGCCGGCTTTCGTCGGCGTCGCGGCGATCTCGCTTTGCGCCGTGCCGATCTTTGCAAAGCTCTCGCCGGAAGCGGGACAGGGAATGATCGGCGGCGGTCGCCATGCCGCGCGCGCGCCGGCCGAAG
>DATGLO010000240.1:0-2286 GCA_035294105.1 Allostellaceae bacterium | reverse complement strand
CTGGAAACCCATCGTCCACGGATATTTCTTCGGATCGATCAGCGTGTTCGAGCCGGTGGTGACGAAAAGCTGCGGGACCTTCTTGTTGTTGAGGTAAGGCCGTACCGCGACGTTGGTCGGCGTGCCGATCTGCCCGTACATCAGCAGCACCTGGTCCTGCTCGACGAGGCGCCGAGTCTGCTCGACTGTCTTCGGCGGCTGATACGCGTCGTCGAGCGCGATGAAATTGATCTTGCGGCCGTTGACGCCGCCCTTGTCGTTGATCATGGCGAAATAGCCCGCCATCTGGCGCTCGACTGGGCTGGTCGACGACACGGGACCGGAAAATGCCCACGTCGTGCCGAGCTTGATCTCGGTATCGGATGCCCCGGGATCGTATTTGCCGGCGGCCAGCGCGGCGCCGGCAAACGTGAAGACAAAGAGAGCGACGGCTGCGGCAATGCGCTTCATGAAAGCCCCTCCCGGTTCGCTCCTGGTCGGCTCTTGCGCCGGCTCGCAAAAATTATCCGGCGGCTGGTGCCGATTTTCAATCTCTAATCGATGCCCTCCGCCGCCGCGCCTTGCATAGCCTTGCGGCGCAAAGCCGGCGCACAGAACACCACCAGCAACGCCGCCGTAGCAATCAGAATGCCGAGGCTGATCGGGCGCGTGACAAAGACGGACGCGTCGCCACGCGAAATCAGCAGCGCGCGGCGAAAATTGTCTTCGAGCATCGGCTCGAGGATCAGCCCGAGGATGAGCGGCGCGGGGGAACAGCCCAGGCGTACGAACAGGAAACCGATGAGGCTCACCCCGGCGGCGAACAGAACGTCGAAGGTCGAATTGTTGACGCTATAGACACCGACGCTGCAGCACACCAGCACCAGCGGATAGAGGAAGCGATAAGGCACGGCGAGCAGCCGGATCCAGATGCCGACCAGCGGCAGATTGAGCACCAGCAGCATCGCATTGCCGATGAACATGCTGGCGATGACGCCCCAAAACAGATCCGCATGCTGCGTCATCAGCTGCGGCCCGGCGGTAATACCTTGGATCATGAGCGCCGCCAGCATCAGCGCCATCGGCGCGCCCGCCGGGATGCCGAGGGTGAGCATCGGAATGAAATGCGTGAAGGTCGAGGCGTTGTTCGACGCTTCGGGAGCGGCGACGCCTTCGATCGCGCCCTGGCCGAACCGCGATGGGTCCTTCGCCAGCCGCCGCTCCATGCTGTACGCGGCGAAAGATGCGATCAGCGGCCCGGTGCCGGGAAAAATGCCGACCGCCGAACCGAGCGCGGTGCCGCGCCAGATCGGTCCCCAGGATGCCTTGAGATCGGGCCGCGTCGGGACAAGGCCCGTGACCTTGCCGGCAATGACGCGCGTCGTCTTCGCGCCGAGATTGTAGGTGATCTGCGCGAGGGCGAAGAGACCGACCGCGACGGCGACGAAGTTGAGCCCGTCGTCGAGCTGATGAAAGCCCAGAGTGAAGCGCATCAACCCCGTAGAGATATCGGTGCCGACCGTGCCAAGCAGGAGACCCAGGACGGCCATCGATATCGTGGTCACAGCGTCTTCGCTGGTGATGACCGACACGGCGACGAGCGCCATCACGATCATCGAAGCATATTCGACAGGCCCGAAGCTTTGCGCGATCGCCGCGAGCGGAGGCGAGAACAGCGCAATGATCGCGACCCCGACACAGCCGGCGAAAAACGAGGCGAGCGCCGCGATGCAAAGCGCCGGACCGGCCCGGCCTTGCTTGGCCATCGGATGACCGTCGAGGCAGATCACCACCGAGGTCGGCTCGCCCGGCATGTTCATCATGATCGCGGTCGTCGACCCGGCATGATGGGCGCCGTAATAGATTCCCGTAAGCATGATCAGCGAGGCGACGGCCGGAATCTTGAAGGTGATCGGCAGCAGCATCGCGATCGTCGTCACCGGCGAAAGGCCGGGTAGGACGCCGACCAAGGTGCCGAGCGCCGCGCCAACGAGGCAGTAGATCAGATTCTCGGGCGTGAGCGCCACGGCGAAACCGTGCGCCAGGAGATGCAGCGTCGTACCCATGCGCGCCTTTGCTCGCTCAGCCCGGCCAGAGCGACAGCGGCAGATTAAGCCCATAGACGAACACGACGGCGCCGAAAATCGCCAGCGCGACGCTCATGACCGCGAGCTCGACGATGCGGATCGTCGGATTGGCGAGACAAGCGATAATCGACGTGCCGATGATCGCGATCACCAGCCCGAAGCGCTCGACCGTCAGCGCGAAGAACACGACGGCGAGCGGGATGAGGTAGATCGCGCGGAG
>DATGLO010000239.1:0-2038 GCA_035294105.1 Allostellaceae bacterium | reverse complement strand
CAACCGCAGCGCGCGCTTTTCGACGAGGTGCCAGGAGGCGAAGGCAAGCGCCGCCGTGATCGGCAGCGCTTCCGCGAAAAGCAGCGGCCACGGCATGGCCCCGCCATGCAGCGCGACGAGTGTCTGCTCGACCGGCCAGCCGTAGATATAGAGGCCGTAAGAGAGGTCGCCGTAGCGTGCCGCCGGCAGCGGCTTCAGCCATCGCGCGAAAGCGAGATAGATGACGAGATAGCTGCCGAAGAGCGGGAACAGCAGGATGAAGGCGTTGAGCGGCACGCTGACGACGAGGCCGGCGCAAGCGGCGAGCGCGATCTTGCCGTTGAGCAAGCCGCTGTCGCGCAGCCGATAGAGCGCCATGCCGCTGGCGAAGAAGCCGAGCAGCCACAGCGCGCTGCCGCTGAAATATTGGCTCGAGGCGGTGTCGAACCAGATGCCGCCCATGCCGAGAACGATCAACGCGGCGATTATGCGCAGATCGATCGCGCGGAGAAGGCCCAGCGCCAGCACCAGCACATACATCGCGAGCTCGCAGGGCAGCGTCCAGAGCGGTCCATCCACCACGCCGCCGGCATCCCATTTCGTGAACCACACCCCGGGCAGGGTCCGGGTCGGGTTCACCATCGTGAAGTTGCTGACGACATAGGCGTAGGTGCCGCCGTCGCCGAAATAGTTGCGCAGCGGCAGGCTGGTGAGCCAAGGGCCGAGCACGAAGCCCGACAGCAAAAGGCAGACGGCGAGGCCGGGATAGATGCGCAGCGCCCGTTTCACGGCAAAACGCGGGGCCGAGCGTGTCTGCTCGAAGCTCTGGGTGACGAGGAAACCGCTGATCGTGAAGAAGACGAAGACGCCGACGACGCCGAAGATCGTTTGTCCGCCGGTCAAACGCATCAGCGGATCGCTATCCTGCTGGCCCGTACCGATCAGGAAGGCATGCGAAAAGACGACGCTGATCGCAGCGACGAGGCGCAACGCATCGAAGTTGTTCTGCCGCTCCACCGATCCGCCACTCACGGCCGATCAGCATGCGGCCCGGCGCGGCGCTGTCAACCGCGCCGGTTTGCCGCGTGCTCAGTCGGTGTGGTAGTTGCCAACCACGCCTTCGCCGCGCCAGCCGCGACGCTCGACGCGGCCGGGGCGATAGCCCCGCTCGTCCTGCTCTTCGTCGCGATCGAGCACGGCGGTGTCGCCGTCCGCGGATGTGTCTGCCGGCGATTTGTGAGCCGGCACGCTGCGCTGGTCTTTCATGTCTAAACGTCCCTCTCCATTGCCGCGCCTCTTTTGCCGAGGAGCGTGCATGTCGCGTTGAACTCACCTACTCACTCATCACCACTCCACTTTCACCTTCATAAAACCGGTTCAGTTCGCCTTGATGGTGCCGCCGAGCAGCGCCCCATCGAGTTCCGCGCCGTCGAGATCGGCGCCGACGAGATTGGCGTAGGAAAGATCGGCGCCGCGCAATACGGCTTGCGCGAGATCGGCGCCGCGCAGATCGGCGTTGCGCAGCAGCGCCTTGTCGAGACGGGTGACGATCCGCTGCTCGCTCACGACGAGCGGCCCAAGCCGCGCCTCGCGCAGATCGGCATTGGTCAATCGCGCGCTCTTGAGGCTGATGCCGCGCAGGTCGGCGCCGCGTAAATTGCACGAGCGCAGATCGGCGCGATCGAGCTGCGCCGCCTGCAAGCCGATGCCGGTGAGGTTGAGGCCGTAAAAGACGGAGTCGCTCGCTTTCAGCGCCGCGAGCTCGGCGCGCGCCAGCGGCGGGGCGGTGCGGAGATCGAAGCCGCTCAAGTCGAGCTGCGCGCCCTCGCGGCCCTTGGTCGCGACCCAGCGCTCGTGGCGGGCGATGAGCACCGGGAGCGGCTCCTCGAGATCGGACAGCAGCAGCCCCGCGGGCTTGTCGTTGAGCGTGCCTTTGAGATTGGCGCCGATGAAATGGGTGTTCTCCATCACCGCGTCGGTCAGCACGGCGCCGTTCAAGTTGGCGCCGCGGAGATCGGCACCCGAGAGATCGGCGCCGCCGAGATCGGCGCCGGCCAGC
>DATGLO010000238.1:0-6660 GCA_035294105.1 Allostellaceae bacterium | reverse complement strand
TGCCGCAGACCGGATCGATCGCCTTCTCGGCGTCAGCCATTTCCCCGCGCCTCTGGACTTATACCCTACAGGGGTATAGTAATAGCGTCATGCGCGAGAGCGTCAAGAAAGCGGCGGGCGCGCGGCTCGCGCGGATCGAAGGCCAGGTGCGCGGCATCGCCCGCATGATCGAGGGCGATCGCTACTGCATCGACGTGATGAACCAGATCGAGGCGGTGAAGGCCGCGCTCAAAAAGCTCGAGGACGAAATTCTCAAGGACCACATCGCGCATTGCGTCGAGCACTCGATGGCATCGGGCGACGCGCGCGACCGGCGCCAAAAGGTCGCCGAGCTGGTTGAGATTTTGGGGCGGATTACGTCTTAGGCTCGACGCATTAGCGCAGGAGCGCTTCGGCCTCGGCCCAGAGTCGCCGCGTCGTCGCGGCCGCAGGCTCGACGCGTGCCAGTGCCGCGGCTTGGCCGGCCCAGGCTTGCATGCGGGCGAGATCGTTGGCCCGGACAGCGGCGTCGCGCATCGGTTGCGTTAGTCCGCGCTGTACGGGATAGGGCGCCGGCGGCGGCGCCTCGGGCCTTGCCGCGGCCCGCAGAAAATCATTGGCGATGGCGCGGCCCAGACGCCCGCTGAAGGCGCGCGTCAGCACGGTTGCTTCCGGCTCGAGCCCGCCGAGCCCATCGGCCCAGGCGCGGGCGACGCCGGCCTCGGGACAGCGCAGGAAGGCTGTGCCGACCTGAACCGCCGACGCGCCGAGGGTCAAGGCGGCGGCAATGCCACGACCGTCGCCGATGCCGCCGCTCGCGATAATCGGGACGCTGAGCCTGTCGGCGAGCCGCGGCAGCAGGGCGAAGAGGCCGATGGTCTGACGCTCGGCCGCGGCTGCCTCAAAGGCGCCGCGATGGCCGCCGGCTTCGCTCCCTTGTGCGATCACGGCGTCGGCGCCGGCGCTTTGGGCCGCCAGCGCCTCGTTCAGCGTCGTCGCGGTCGCGAACCAGGCGATGCCGCGCTCTTTCAGCCGCGCAACATAATCCGGCGGAAAGAGTCCCATGATCGACGACACAACGCGCGGGCCGGCGGCGAGCAGCGCCTCGCATTGTGCGGCGAAATCGGGCGGTATCGCATCACCCGCTTCCGGCGGCACGGCTGGCCCCCAGTCGCCAAGAAACCTTCGCAGGCGTGATTCGGCCGCGCCATCCCGCTGCGGCGGCGGCGGGTCGGGGATCCACAGATTGAGCTGAAAAGCGCCGTTGCTCTGGCCGCGAAAATCGCGCGCCCAGGCAGCGATGCCTTCGGGCTTGGTCAGGACGGCGCCGCACCCGCCCATGCCGCCGGCATTCGCGACCGCGGCGGCAAGCGCGACCGGGCAGGCGCCGGCCATCGGTGCCTGCAGAATTGGCATCTCGAGGCCGTAGGTTTGCGTGAAGCGGTGAACGCGTTCGAGAGGAACCATCGTCGGCCTCGCCGTTGCAGGTCTAACTTCGTTCGGGATTCTAGGTGTCGGCCGCAAGCTGTGGTAATGATTTCTTCAGGCGCCCGATATCATTTCTGATGATATCGTGATGATATCGTCGCGATCGATGAGGAGCGATCGATGGATGTCGCGGATCTTAGGGTGTTCGAGACGGTCGCGCGGCTCGCCGCGATGAATCGTGCCGCACACGAGCTCAACATGGTCCAGTCGAACGTCACCGCGCGTATCCGCTTGCTCGAGCAATCGCTGGGGATGGCGCTGTTTCGGCGTCACAGCCGCGGCGTCTCGCTGACGGCGGCCGGCGAGCGCCTGCTGCCTTATGCCGGACGCGCGATACAACTGCTGGACGAAGCGCGCCAAGCCGTCACTGACAATGGTGCGCCGCAGGGACGGCTGAAGCTCGGCGCGCTGGAGACGACGGCGATGCTGCGCCTGCCGCCCGTGCTCGCCGCCTATGTCGCGGCCTTTCCGGCCGTCGATCTGGCGCTGACGACCGGGACGACCGCCGAGCTGGTCGCGCGGGTTCTCGATCGCGGCGTCGACGGCGCTTTGGTGTGCGGCCCGGTGGATCACCCGCACCTCGTCGAAGAGCGCGTCTATCGCGAGCAGCTCGTCATCGTCACGGCGTCGCGCATGCGCAGCCTGGACGCGGTGCTGCGCCAGCGCGATGTCAAACTCGTCGTGCTGCGCCTGGGCTGCTCGTATCGCCAACGGCTCGAAGCCGTGCTCGCCAAGCGCGGCGTCGTCGGCCTGCGCTACCTCGAATTCGGCACGCTCGATGCGATCCTCGGTTGCGTCGCGGCGGGCATCGGCATCACCCTGCTGCCGCGCTCGGTCGTCGCACGTGCCGCGCACGCGGGCCGGGTCGCAATCCATCGGCTGCCCGCGGCCGAAGCGCAGGTCGACACCGTGCTCATTCGCCGCCGCGACGCGATGGTCTCGAAAGCGCTTGCCGCTTTTGTCGAATGCGCAAAAGAGAAGGGCCGCGGTTTCCCGCGGCCCTTCGCGACAATGTACTGACGGTTCGGTTTAGAAATCCATCCCGCCCATGCCGCCGCCGTGATCATGCGCGGGCATCGCCGGCTTGCGCTCCGGCTTCTCCGCGATCATCGCCTCGGTGGTGATGAGCAGGCCGGCGACCGAAGCCGCATCCTGCAAGGCCAAGCGCACGACCTTGGTCGGATCGACGATGCCGGCCTTGACCATGTCGACGTACTCGCCGGTTTGGGCGTCGTAGCCGTAGTTGTTGTCGCCCTTATCGAGCAGCTTGCCGATGACGATCGAGCCGTCGGTGCCGGCATTCTCGGCGATGGTGCGCACCGGGAAGCTCAGCGCGCGGCGCACGATGTCTATGCCGGTCTTCTGGTCGTCGTTCTCGGGCTTCAGCTTGGCGAGGGCCTTCTGGGCGTAGAGCAGAGCGCTGCCGCCGCCGGCGACGATGCCTTCCTCGACCGCCGCGCGGGTGGCGTGCATCGCATCGTCAACCCGGTCCTTCCGCTCTTTCACCTCGACTTCGGTCGCGCCGCCGACGCGGATCACCGCGACGCCGCCCGCGAGCTTCGCGAGACGCTCCTGGAGCTTCTCGCGGTCGTAGTCCGAAGTGGTCTCCTCGATCTGCTGCCGGATCTGGTTGGTGCGGGCCTGGATGTCGGCCTTCTTGCCCGCGCCGTCGATGATCGTCGTATTCTCCTTCTCGACACGGACCTTCTTCGCCTTGCCGAGCATGTCGAGCGTGACATTCTCGAGCTTGATGCCGAGGTCTTCAGAGATGAGCTGGCCGTTGGTGAGGATCGCGATGTCCTCGAGCATCGCCTTCCGGCGATCGCCGAAGCCCGGCGCCTTCACCGCCGCGACCTTGAGGCCGCCGCGCAGCCGGTTGACGACGAGCGTCGCGAGCGCCTCGCCTTCGACGTCTTCCGCGACGATGAGGAGCGGCTTGCCCGACTGCACCACCGCCTCGAGGACGGGGAGCATCGCCTGCAGCCCGCTGAGCTTCTTCTCGAACAGCAGGATGTAGGGCTCGTCGAGCTCGGCCACCATCTTGTCGGCATTGGTGACGAAGTACGGCGAGATGTAGCCGCGGTCGAACTGCATGCCTTCGACGACGTCGAGCTCGGTCTCGAGGCTCTTTGCCTCTTCGACCGTGATCACGCCCTCATTGCCGACCTTCTGCATCGCCTTGGCGATCATCGTGCCGATTTCCGTCTCGCCATTGGCGGAGATCGTGCCCACCTGGGCGATCTCGTCGTTGGTCGAGACCTTCTTCGAGCGCTTTTTGATGTCATCGACGACGGCTTCGACGGCGAGGTCGATGCCGCGCTTCAGATCCATCGGGTTGAGGCCCGCGGCCACTGCCCGGACACCTTCGCGCACGATCGCCTGGGCGAGGATGGTCGCCGTGGTCGTGCCGTCGCCGGCCTGGTCGTTGGTCTTCTGGGCGACTTCGCGCAGCATCTGCGCGCCCATGTTCTCGAACTTGTCGGAGAGCTCGATCTCCTTCGCGACGGTGACGCCGTCCTTGGTGATGCGCGGCGCGCCGAATGACTTGTCGATGACGACGTTGCGGCCCTTGGGACCGAGCGTCACCTTCACCGCATTGGCGAGAATGTCGACGCCGTGCAACAGGCGGTCGCGCGCGTCGACATTGAACTTGACTTCCTTGGCTGCCATGGAAATGCCTCTTCAGGTTTCTTGGAAAATATCGATTGGGCTCAGGCGGCCTTGCGGCCTTTGGCCGGCGCGCCTTCGATGATGCCCATGATGTCGCTTTCCTTCATGATCATCAGTTCTTCGCCGTCGATCTTGACCTCGGTGCCCGACCACTTGCCGAACAGCACGCGGTCGCCGACCTTCACGTCGAGGGCGACGAGTTGACCCTGCTCGTTGCGGGCGCCCGGACCGGCCGCGATGATCTCGCCTTCCATCGGCTTCTCTTGTGCGGTGTCGGGAATGATGATCCCGCCCGCGGTCTTCGAATCTGACTCCACGCGCCGCACCAGGACGCGGTCGTGCAAAGGCCGAAACTTCATGAAACTCCTCCTCAATTGTGGGATATCGAGACGGTTCTACACACTCGAATAGCCGGCTATTAGCACTCGATGTTAGCGAGTGCCAGGGAAATCGTGGCGGTTTTGTGCGATTTCAAGGCGGCATACGGCGCCGAATCGAAAAATTTCCGCCCGGTAATAAAATTGCGCAACGGCCGGCCGGGGCCTTGGCGACGCCTTTCGCGCCCATCCGAAGGGCGGTCACAGCCCACCTTCGCCCCTTACGGCTGCGGCGGGGTAGCCTTTCTCGCTTCGCGAGCGAAGGCTGGTGGGCGCTGTAGGGATTGAACCTACGACCCCACCCGTGTGAAGGGTGTGCTCTCCCGCTGAGCTAAGCGCCCCCGCAGATGCCGGATGGCGGCGAAGGGATAAGGCCCGACTGCCGCCGCGTCAAGCGAACGCGCCTTTGGTAGGATTACGCGATGCGGCGATACGCCTATACGTTGCTGATCTTCCCGCTTCTGACGGCCGCCTGTGCTGCGCCGACGCCGCCGCCACGGATAAACGTTGGCGTGCCGCCGTCCGCGCCCGCCGTCGTCTCAGAAGCGGCGATGTCAGGGGACAATCGCAAGGAACCCTTCCTCGCGCCCGGCGCCATCAATCCGGACGTCACGCAGCAGAACATTGCTTCGACCATCTGCGAGCCGGGTTGGGTCGCGCATATCCGCCCGCCGACCCGGTTCACCAACCGGCTAAAGCGCGCGCAGATGCCGCTCTACGGCTATCCCGCGGGCACCAACCCAAAAAGCCTGAAGGAAGATCATCGGGAACCGCTCGAGCTCGGCGGCGCGCCGCGCGATCCCAAGAATTTGTGGCCGGAGCCGCGGGACCAAGCGCGGGCAAAGGATAGGCTGGAGACGGCAGCGAAACGCGATGTGTGCGCCGGCCGCATGACACTTGCCGAGGCTCGAGCGATTTTCTTCGGCGACTTCTGGCAGGATTACGACCGGCGCTTTGGCGGCCGATAACACGCTTGTTCAGTGTGTCCGGCGCGCGTTGACAGCGGCAGTCGCCTGTGATCGTTTGATCATCGGGTTCCGCAACCAATGCGCCGCACGCGCCTGATCGGGAGGAAGTTGGATGGGTTTGTTGAGGTTCGTTGCCGTCGCGGCTGCGGCATTCGCCGGCGTCGCCACCGCGGGGGAAGCCGCCGAGCCGCTGGATATTCATGTCGGCTGGGTCACGCCGACAGCGGCGCCCTATCCGCTCGCCCTCGAGAAGAAGGACCTGCTCACCCATTTCGGCAAGACTTATACCGTCGATCTGACGCGCGTCGCGAGCACGGCGGCGGCGCTGACGGCCCTCGCCACCGGCGAGCTCAATATCAACACGCTCTCTTATTCCTCGATCCCGTCCGCGATCCAGAACGCGCACCTGACCGACCTCCGCATCATCATGGACATTTCGCAGGATGGTTATCCGGGCTACGCCACGGGCCAGTTCATGGTGCGCAAGGACAGCGGCATCAATCGCGTCGAAGATCTGAAAGGCAAGGTGCTCGCCTCGCTCACCGTCGGCTCGGCGGTCGACATGGCGACCCGCGCCATGCTGCGCAAGCACGGCCTCAGCGACAAGACCGATGTCACCTTCATCGAAGTTCCGTTCGCGAACATGAAGGCGGTGCTGATCGAGAAGAAAGCCGACCTCATCACCACCAACGAGCCTTTCGTCGAGGATCCCGAGCTGCAAGCGGCGGCCCGCACGCTCTTCACCCAGCGCGACGCCATGGGCGTGACGCAGCTTCTCGTCTGGGGCGCTCGCGCCGACTTCATCAATCAGCATCGTGCGGCGATGGAAGATTTCATCGAAGACGCGCTGCGCTATACACGTTACTCGATGGACCCGGCCCATCATGACGAGATGGTCGGCATCGCCGCGAATTTCATGAAGCTGCCCCCCAAGCAGGTCGATTACGTTTTCACGCACAAGGACCTCTTCAAGGATCCGAACGGCATGCCCGACATGAAGGCGCTGCAGGCGAATATCGACCTGGAAAAGCAGCTCGGCTTCCTCAAGGACTCGCTCGATGTCGGCAAGTACGCCGATTTCAGCCTGGTGAACGCGGCGGTCTCGCGGCTCGGCAAGCAATGAGCGAGGCCTCTTCTTACGACGGCTTGCGCTCGTTTCTTGCCGAAGCGGAAAAATT
>DATGLO010000237.1:0-3287 GCA_035294105.1 Allostellaceae bacterium | reverse complement strand
AATTTCCGCGAAGGCTGGAAAGGCGCCGATGCCGCAAGCATCGTTGCGCTCGGCAGCGCGGACGGCACGGCAGCGGCCTTGATCTCGGGCAATATCGACGCGCTCGTCGGCAGCGTCGAAGGCGGCTATGCGATGCAGCAGCAGGGGCGGGCGCGCGTGCTCTTTGCATTTGGCGACTTCGTCAAGCCGTTCATCACCCATGCGATCTACGCGACGAATGCGTTGCAGGCAAAAAATCCCGGCGCGCTCAGGCGCTTCCTCGCTGCGTGGTACGAGACCATCGCTTATTCCGACAGTCACAAGGCCGAGACGGTCAAGACCATCCAGCCCATCCTCAACATGGATCCGGACTGGGTGGCGAAAGTTTATGACGCGGAGAAGCCGATGTTCCCGACCGACGGCCACTACGATCCGGCCGCCCTCAAGATCGTCGCGAAATCCCTGATCGATACGGATCAGATGCCCGCCGACACCGATGTCAGTCGCTTGATCACGGAGCAGTATTTGCCCTAAGACGCGCGGCGTCATGGTTGCCTGGTTCGCAAGCGGGTTTTCCGACCGGCCGCGCAGTCTGCGCGCGGCGGCGATCAGCCTGGCGCTGACTATCGGCGCGGCGAATCTGCTCGTCTGGTTCTGGGCTCTCGCCGTATTCCACGATTATCCCGTGCTGCTCGGCACGGCGTTCCTCGCTTACGGCTTCGGCTTGCGCCACGCCGTCGATGCCGATCACATTGCCGCTATCGACAATACGACGCGCAAGCTGATGCAGGACGGCAAGCGGCCTGCCGCGCTCGGCCTCTACTTCGCCCTTGGCCATTCCACCGTGGTCGTCGTCGCATCGATCGCGGTCGCGGTGACGGCCGCCTGGCTGCGCCGCGGCTTTCCGCGGCTGCAAGACGTCGGCGGCCTTCTCGGCACGGGCATTTCGGCGCTGTTCCTTCTCGCGGTCGCGATCGTCAACCTTTTCATCTTCGCCGCGGTGTGGAAAAGCTTCCGCCGCGTGCGCAATGGCGAGCGGATCGAGACCGGCGATCTCGACGCGCCGCTCGCGGGGAGCGGGCTTCTCGCGCGGCTCTTGCGGCCGCTGTTCCGGCTCGTCACGCGCAGCTGGCACATGTTCGCGATCGGGCTGCTTTTCGGGCTCGGCTTCGACACCGCGACCGAGATCGGGCTCCTCGGCATCGCCGCGAGTGAAGCGGCCCACGGTCTCTCGCTTTGGGCGACGCTGGTGTTTCCGGCGTTGTTCACCGCCGGCATGTCGCTAATCGACACGAGCGACAGCGTCCTCATGGTCGGCGCTTACGGCTGGGCGCTCGCCCAGCCCGTGCGCAAGCTCTACTACAATCTTACGATCACGTTTGCGTCAGTGGTCGTGGCGCTGCTTGTCGGCGGGGTAGAGGTGCTCGGCCTCGCCGTCGACCGGCTCAACCTCACCGGCCCGTTCTGGCATGCGATCGCGCTGCTCAACGACAATTTCGGCAGCCTCGGTTACGTAATTTTGGCGATTTTCGCCGTGAGCTGGCTCGGCTCGATGGCGATCTATCGCTTGAAACGCTACGGCGAGCTCGACATCGAGACTCCGCGCCGCGCGTAAGCTGCGACGGTTCGCGTCTTGTCGGCAGCGAGCGCCGGGCCTATCGTTAAAGGCCTGAAAGGGAGTTGAGCGCATGACGCTGCAGCAGCGTCAGCATCATCGCAAGAATCCGCGCGGCACATTGCTCGCCTTCATCGCTGTCGCATTGCAAGCGATGCTGCCGTTCTTTATCGCGGTCGAACTCGTCCGCGCGACCAATCCCGCTTTCGCCGATACGATCCCGATCTGCTCCTCGCTCGGCGCGACCGCTCATCACAATAACGGCGCCGCTAGCGACCAAAAAGGCGGCAGCTGCCCGATCTGTGCCGCCGTCGCCGCGGCGCAGAGCTTCACCGCCCCGCCGGCGCCGGCGGTGCCTCTGCCGACGGTCTTTATCCGCCTCGTCCCAACGAGCACGGATGCGCCATGTCTCGGCTTCGGCGCTCTCTCTCCTTACCAATCCCGCGCTCCGCCCGCCATCGTCTGATTTGCACGATTAACCCGGGGCACCGCCACGCGCGGCGCCTCGCTCGTCAATCATGGGGATGGAATACCTTCATGCATAAATTAGTCTTGCTCGGCATGGCGCTTGGCGTCGTGCTTGGCGTCGGCGCGCGAACCGGCCCCGCCGCGGCGCACGGCTTCGCCGGGCAGCGCTTCTTTCCCGCGACGATCCAAACCGACGATCCGTTCACGGCCGATGAAATGTCGCTGCCGACGCTCACCCTCAATCCCAGAGCGGCCGACGGCTCACGCGAAAGCGATGTCGGTTTCGATCTCTCGAAGCGCATCACGCGCAATACCGATTTCACAATCGGCGATCAGTGGAAATATTTCCATGTTCCCGGTGCGCCTGGGCGTTACGGTTGGGATGCGCTCACCACCGGCCAGCAATATCAACTTTTTATCAACCCCGATCATGAGGCAATGGCGCTCGCCGGGCTCGGTGAAACCTGGGCGCATACCGGCCGCGTCAACGGCGCCGGCGCAGCCGATTTCACGACGCTCTCGCCGACCTTGGATTTCGGCAAGGGCTTCGGCGATCTGCCTGACTGGCTCACTTACGCGCGACCTTTGGCGCTGACCAGCAATCTCAGCGTCGATTTCCCGACCAAGACCGAAAGCGCCGGCACGTCCAATCCCGACAACTTCAATGCCGGCGTGGCGCTCGAATACAGCCTCGAATATCTCGAGCATCACGTGAAAGATGTCGGCCTTGGCGCGCCCTTCGATCGCATGATCCCGCTGGTCGAATGGACCTCAACGACCAACCTCAATCGCATGCCGAATGGCAGCGTCACCACCGGGCTTATCGCCCCTGGGCTCATTTGGGCCGGGCAGTATTATCAGCTCGGCGGCGAGCTGCTGCTACCCTATGGCAATAGCGCCCAAGGCCACGGCATCGGCGGCGTGTTGCAGTTCCATCTCTATCTCGACGACATCTTCCCCAACACCATCGGCCGGCCGATCTTCGGAGATTAAGCATGCGCAAAGCATTCGTTCCTCTCGCTCTCGCTTTTCTCGCCTTTTCGGCGCCGCGTGTGCTCGCGCATGCTTTTCCCGACCATTCCCAGCCAGCGGTCGGCAGCACGGTCTCGCCGCCGCCGACCGAGCTGCGGATTTGGTTTACGCAGAAGCTCGAGCCCGCCTTTAGCCATGTCGAAGTCCGCACCGCCAGCGGCGCTCAGGTCGACAAAGGCGATGCGCGGGTCGA
>DATGLO010000236.1:0-2694 GCA_035294105.1 Allostellaceae bacterium | reverse complement strand
GCCCGTGGCGTGGATTGCGGGCCTTGTCGCCGGCGTTACCGCCTATCTCAGCACCTGGTTCCTGATGCGCTATTTCGGGCGCCACGATTTTCAGGCGCTCGATCCCTTCGCCTATTACTGCGTGGCGTTCGGTCTTTCGTCGCTGGGGCTGTTGCTGGTGCTCGGCTAAGCGGGCGCCGCTTTAAACGACGTGGTCCGGCACCAGCACGCACGGATGGGCGGGATCGTCGCCGGTCTCGACCTGGATCGTGGCGTGCTCGATGTGAAAGCGCTGTTGCAGCTTCGCCGCGATGTCGGCGAGGCAGGCATCGCCGGGATGGCCCGCCGGCATGACGAGATGGGCGGTGAGAGCCGTCGTCGTCGTGCTCATCGGCCAGATATGCAGGTCGTGGACGTCGTTGACGCCGCTGACCGTCAGGAGATGTAAGCGCACCTCGGCGGCATCGATGCCCGGCGGCACGGCCTGCAAGGCCATATCGAGCGAGCCGCGCAATAACCGCCAGGTACCGGCAACGATGACAAGCGAGACCGCGATGCTTGCCGCGGGGTCGAGCCAGAGCCATCCGGTCGCAAGGATCACCGCGCCCGCGGCGGCAACGCCGAGGCTGACGACGGCGTCGCCCAGCATATGCGCGAAGGCGCTCTGGAGGTTGAGATCGTGCTGGTGGCCGTGGTGACGGCCGCCGAGGAGGAGCGCAGCGACGCCGTTGACCACGACGCCGGCGCACGCCACCGCGATGATCGTCACGCCGCCGACCGGCGCCGGTGCGACCAAGCGCTGGATGGCTTCGACGACGATGCCGCCGACCGCGATCAGAAGGATGATGGCATTGAGGAGCGCGGCGAGGATGGACGAGCTGCGCAGGCCGTAGGTGTAGCGCGCGCTCGGGCGCCGCGCGGCGAGGATGGTCGCGGCCCAAGCCGCGACGAGGCCGAGAACATCGCTGAAATTATGGCCGGCATCGGCGAGCAGGGCGATCGAATGGCCGATGAAGCCAAAGATGCTCTCGACGACGACAAAGCCGAGATTGAGCGCGATCGATAGCGCGAAGACGGTGCCGAGCTCGCCTAGATGAGGATGACCGCCGTCATGCCCGTGATGATCATGATGGTGGTCGTGATCATGGTGGTGGTCAGGTCCGGCGTGACCGTGATGGTCGTGATCGTGGCCGTGGCGCGGCTCAGCCATCGCCGGATTCTGCACGCGCCCTCGATTCGCGGCAAGGGGCGTACCGCAGTGAGGGCACATGGCCCTCGCGTGCCAAGCGTCGCCGTCAGGCGGCGCGACGATTGTCGTTCCGCGCCCTGAGCCCGGCTGCCTGTGCTTTCGCGGCCTCTTGGACGTCGCGGCTGAACAGGTAGGGGATGTCGGCGCGGGTGATGCCGATATCGGCCAGCGACCGGTCGTCGAGGGCGCTCAGCTCCTCATAGGCAGCTTGGCGCCGGCGCCAGCTGGCATAGGAAGCCTGAAGATGCTGCAGGCCGGAAAGAACGAGGTTCAGCATGAAGACAACTCCTTGAATCAATATACGAAACGTTCTTATTGCGTTGCACAATAGGTAAGCTTTTCTGCCTATTTGTAAAAGGAGCAATATTCGAACCCTGCCATACGGCCGCCGCATATCCCTTTCCCGGAAAACCGGGGTTTTCTGCCATTTCCCGGGGGTTGGGGTGGAGGCGGTTTTCGCGCTAGGGTTAGGCCCTTCAGGAGGTCCGCATGGATGATGGCCGGCCGATAGGTCGGGACGGGACGGCAGAGCGGCTCTCGCGTCTCAGGGCCGAACTGGCGCGGCGCGGCATCGACGGTTTCCTGATCCCCCATACCGACGAATATCAGGGCGAATATGTGCCGGCCTCGGCGCAACGCCTGGCCTGGCTGAGCGGCTTTACCGGCTCCGCCGGCCTCGCCATCGTCCTGCCAGACAAAGCCGCGATTTTCGTCGACGGTCGCTACACGCTCCAGGCCGCGGCCGAGGTCGACAGCGCGCTTTTCGAGCATCGCCATATCTCCGACCAGCCGGCCGCCGCCTGGATCGAGGCGTCGCTGAAGCCGGGCCAATCCCTGGGCTACGATTCGCGATTGCATACGCTCGGCGAGGTCGGACGCTATCGCGCCGCTGCCGAGAAGGCCGGCGGCAAGCTGGTGCCCGTCGACGGGAACGCAGTCGATGCGGTGTGGGCGGATCGGCCGGCGCCGCCGACGGCGCCGGTCGTGCCGCAAGAGCTTCGCTTTGCCGGCGAGAGCGCCGAATCGAAGCGCCATCGCATCGCCGCCACTCTCGGCGAGTCGGGCAGCGATGCCGCGGTGCTGACCGCGCCCGATTCGATCGCCTGGCTGCTCAATATCCGCGGCGGCGACGTTCCGCACACGCCGCTGCCGCTGAGCTTTGCCGTGCTGCATCGCGACGGGTCGGTCGATCTCTTCATCGATCGCCGCAAGCTGACGCCGGCGCTCGACGCGCATCTCGGCGATTCGGTGCGCATCGACGATCCGGCCGGCTTCGGTCGTTTCCTCGAAGGCCTCGCCGCCAGCGGCAAGCGCGTTCTCGCCGATCCCGGCCTCTCCGCTGCCTGGGTGTTCGATCGCCTAGGTCAGGCGGCAGTGCGCGGCGCCGATCCCTGCCAATTGCCCAAAGCTTGTAAAAACGCGGCCGAGCTCGAAGGCACGCGCGAGGCGCATCGCCGCGACGGCGC
>DATGLO010000235.1:0-3757 GCA_035294105.1 Allostellaceae bacterium | reverse complement strand
AAGGAAGTCAGTGGTTGCTGCGTCTCGACCGCATCGAGTCGGCACCCGGGAGGGTTTCGAACCCGCATAAGCCTTGGCCCGGCATTCGCTGCCTTATCGAGGGGACATTCAACATCCACCAAGGTATCGAGACCGTCCGCGACATCATGCCGGGCGATCCCTGGTTCGAACGCGGATCGGAAACGGTCATCGCCTGGGCGCCTGGGCAAATGGGTGCACTCGCCATTCGCGCCATGATCGGGCCGCCCGCAATGCAAGGCAAACCGACCGGCAAATGGCTGACGCTCGACACGCCGGAAGCGCGCGGCAATTGGAAGTTATATGCAGATCGCGTGGTGACTGTTTAGTCGGGCGTAAGGCGCTTCGCCGACAAGCGAAGGCAGCGGAATCAAAACTGTTGGGGGGAAGCATGCTTAAATCAGCGATGGCGGCGCTGGGTATGGTTGTGCTGGGGCAGGCCGCTTATGCCGACGAGCCTTATCATATCCCGGTAATCCTGAGCCTTTCGGGCAATGCGGCGTTTCTCGGCCAAGGGATACAGAAAAGCTTCGATGCGCTGGCCGATCTCGTCAACAAAGACGGCGGCATCAACGGCCGAAGCGTGAAGCTCGATTACCACGACGATGAATCGACGCCGCAAACGGCGGTCCAGATCGCCAGCGCGATCATCGCCGATCACCCGCCTGTCATTCTGGGTCCGGTGCTGAACGCCACCTGCTCCGGGGTCGCGCCGCTTCTGCAAGCGGGACCTGTCGACTATTGCCTCAGCCCCGCCGTCCATCCGGATGCGGGCAGCTTCATGTTCACGGCGTCAGACGACGGCTTCGACCAAACGGCCGCCGGCATCCGTTATTTCAGAATGAAGGGATGGACGAAGCTGGCGACCCTCGACAATACGGATGCGACCGGCCAGTCGGATTACCGCGATGTGGATCACGCCATGACGCTGCCGGAAAACGCCGGCGTCACGCTGGTCCGTCGCGACCGGTTCAACCCTACGGATGTCAGCGTCGCCGCGCAGTTGGAAAGAATTAAGGCCTCGGGCGCGCAAGCGATCATCACCGGTATGACCGGCGCGGCCGCCGGCATGGTGCTTCACGGGATGGTGCAGGGAGGTATCGATCTTCCGATCTCGCTTCTGAGCGGCAATGAATCGGTCGCGCAAATGGAACAGCTAAAGGATTTTCTACCGCCAGGTCTTGTTTTGACCTCGGCAGCGTTCCCCGAGCACGACGGCATCACCAAGCTCGATCCCCGCGTCGAGAAGGCGCAACACGACATGTTCCAGCTTTTTCGCGAGCACGGCATCGACGTCGATAATTCCGTGGCGACGTCCTGGGACGCGGGGTTGATCGTCGTCGCAGCACTGCGTCAGCTCGGCCCGTCGGCGACGGCCGAACAGATTCGCAGCTACATCGCGAACCTCACGGACTTCGCGGGCGTCGACGGTCTATACGATTTCCACGCCAATCCGCAGCGCGGTCTCGGCAAGGATAGCGCCATCATCGTGCGCTTCGATGCCCAACACCGGTCATGGGTTTGGGTGTCGCATCCAGGCGGCGCGCCGCTCAATTAGGATTACGACGCGTCACGGGAATAAACTTTCCAGAATCAAGGATCTGGTCATGGAAATCACGGGTGTCGATTGCGGCGTGTTCGGCGTCGAGGATCTCGAGGCGGCGCGGCAGTTTCTTCGCGACTACGGCATGAAAGAGGTCGAGCACGGCGCGACGGGCGCAAGCTTCGAGGCGCTCGACGGCAGCGGCGTCGAGCTGCGCCTTGCCTCGGATGCCTCGCTCCCGGCGGCGCCGGTCGGCGGCGCGACGGCGCGCGAGACCGTTTGGGGCGTGCGCAACAAGGACGTGCTCGAGCAGATCGGCGCCGAGCTCAGCAAGGACCGCCAGATCCGCCGTGACCCCGACGGCATGCTGCATGCAATCGACGATGAAGGTCTCGCCCTCGGCTTCCGGGTGACCCGCCGCCACGCCTACAAGGCCGAACCCAAGCCCTTCAACGTCACCGGCCTGCCGCCGGCGCGCCCGATCAACAGCCGCGTCAGCTTCAAGGACCCCGGCCAGGCGCGCGAGGTCGGGCACATCGTCTATTTCAGCGACGATCCGGATCGCAGCATGCGGTTTTATGTCGAGCGGCTGGGCTTCCGCATTACCGACCATGTAAAAAACAAGCAAGGCGTGTTCGCGCGCGCCCAGGGCTCGTCCGATCACCACAACCTCTTCTTCATCGGCGCGCCCGGCAAGACCACGAGCTTCCAGCACTTGGAATGCCATTTCGGCGACATGCAGGAAGTGCTTGTCGGCGGCTCGATTCTCGACCGCAAAGGCTGGAAGACGGCGCGCGGTCCGGGGCGTCATATCCTCGGCTCGAACTACTACTGGTACTTCATGACGCCGATGGGCGGCGCGTTCGAGCTTTCCGCCGATATCGATCAGGTCGACGACAACTGGGTGCCGGGCGATTGGGAATCGCTTGCCGAGAACGCCGGCATCTGCACCAGCCTCGTCCACTCGACGATGGGCAAGGGACCGATCTAAGCGCCTATCGCGCGGCCGCCTGGATCGCCCGCCACACTTTCTCGGGCGTCGCGGGCATTTCGATCTCGGGCGCGCCGATGCGGTGAAGCGCGTCGTTGACCGCATTCATCAGCGCGGGGATCGCGCCGATCGTGCCGGCCTCGCCGACGCCTTTGACGCCCAAAGGATTGCGATCGGTCGGCGAGCTGTTGTTGCCGAGGGTGAACTCGCAGAAATCGTCGGCGCGCGGCATGCAGTAATCCATGAACGAGCCGGTCAGGAGCTGGCCGTTCGCGTCATAGACGATGTCCTCGCACAGCGATTGGCCGAGGCCTTGCACGATGCCGCCCTGGATCTGGCCTTCGCAGATCAGCGGGTTGAGCACGGTGCCGACATCGTCCACCGCGGCATAGCGGGTGAGCGCCAGCTTGCCGGTCTCGGCGTCGATCTCGACCTCGCAGATATGCGCGCCCGACGGGAAGGTCGAGGCGTTCGCCGGCCCGTAATTCGCGCGCTCGGTGAAGCCCATCTCGACATCGTTCGGCAGCTGGCCCCATTCGAAAGAACGCCGCGCCACCTGGGCCAGGCTCACCTTGCGGTCGGTGCCCTCGATCGCGAAACTGCCGCTCTCGAACACGATATCGTTGACCGCCGCTTCCATCATATGCGCGGCGATCTTCTTGCCTTTCTCGATCAGCTTCTCGGCGGCGACGGTGATCGCGCCGCCGGCTAGGATCGCCGAGCGCGAGCCGAAAGTGCCGATGCCGTTATCGACGATATCGGTGTCACCGTATTCGTAGCGGATATTGTCGGCGTCGATGCCGAGCTTTTCGGACAATACCTGTTTGTAGACCGTGCCGTGGCCCTGGCCGTGATCCATGCTGCCGGTGATCAAGGTCACGCCGCCCGACGCGTCGAACCGCACCTCGGCGAATTCGAAATCGCGGCCGCCGGTTGCGGCGACGGCGGTGGCGACGCCAATGCCGAGGATCTTCCCGCGTTTCTTCGCCTCGTCGCGCCGTCGATCGATGCTCGCATAATCCGCGAGCCGCAGCGCGTCCGCGAGGTTCTTCCCGAAATCGCCGCTGTCATAGACCTGACGCATCGCGGTGGTGTAAGGCATCGCGCTCGCCGGCACGGTGTTGCGGCGGCGCAATTCGGCGGCGTCGATGCCGAGCTGATGCGCCGCCTTGTCGATGATCGTCTCGGTGGCGATGATCGGCTCG
>DATGLO010000234.1:0-3676 GCA_035294105.1 Allostellaceae bacterium | reverse complement strand
GTCGGCGTCAAGGCGGCGATCGCCTTCATGGTGCTGCAACTCGCGATCGGCGCGGCGATCCTTTTCTCGCTCAACGCGCTCTCGATCGCGCTCGGCTTCCTGGTGATCCTGCTGATCGCGACCTATCCCTTCATGAAGCGGATCACCTATTGGCCGCAATTCTTCCTCGGGCTCAATTTCAACTGGGGCGCCCTGATGGGCTGGACGGCGGTGCGGGGCGATCTCGAAGCGCCGGCGCTGTGGCTCTATCTCGGCGGCATCGCCTGGACCTTGGGCTACGACACGATCTACGCCCATCAGGACAAGGACGACGATATCCTCATCGGCGTCAAATCCTCGGCGCTGGCGCTCGGCCAATGGACGCGGCCGTTTCTCTTCATCTTCTACGCCGCCGCAGTCGCGCTCTGGGCGGTCGCCGGCGAGAGCGCCGGTCTCGGCTGGCCTTATCGCGTCGCGCTGATCGGCGTTGCGTTGCAGCTCTGGTGGCAGGCGCAGCAAGTCGACACCGCGCGCCAAGCCGATTGCCTCGCGAAGTTCAAATCCAACCGAGTCGCCGGCTGGCTGCTGCTTATCGGCATTATCGCGGCGCATGTCGTCTGACGCGGCGGCCTTCGTTCGCGCCGAGACCGCGATCGATGCGCCGTCGCTGGTGCCGGAGATAAAGCTGCACCTCGCCAGCGCGGTAACGCCGCTCTGGCACGCGACCGAGGCGACGCTCGAGGCCAAGCAATTGCCGCCGCCTTATTGGGCCTTTGCCTGGCCCGGCGGACAAGCGCTGGCGCGGCACCTCCTCGATCGCCCCGCCCTCGTCGCCGGCAAGAGCGTCCTCGATTTCGGCGCGGGCTCGGGCCTCGTTGCGATTGCCGCCAGGAAAGCGGGCGCGGCAAAGAGCGTCGCCGCCGAGATCGACGCTTTTGCCGTCGCGGCCATTGCCCTCAACGCCGCGCTCAACGACGCGGCGGTCGTCGTCGAGAGCGGCGACATCATCGGCGACGATCGCGGCTGGGATGTCGTTTTGATCGGCGACATGTGCTACGAGCGGCCGCTCGCCGAGCGGCTCGTGCCGTGGCTGCGCGCCCTCGCCGCACGCGGCGCGACGGTGCTCTTGGGCGATCCCGGCCGCGCCTATCTGCCGAAAGACGGGCTCACGCAAATCGCAGAATACGCCGTGCCGACCTCGCTCGATCTCGAAGACCGCACGATCCGCGCGACCGCGATCTGGCGGCTCGCCTAGGGCCGGGGTGATTTCGGCCTTGTCGCTCGCTATATGAGTCGGGCGCTTCGTCTCCTTCCCGTCGCCCGCGGACTTCTTCCGCGGGTCCATGGATTGCCGGGACAAGCTCGGCAATGACGATTGGGGTCAGGGAAGGCGAGGAGAACCGATGCCGCAAACCGACGCGCTGAGCCTGTTGGGCGACCTCATCGCCCGCGCCAAAAAGGCCGGCGCCGACGCCGCCGACGCCGTGCTGTTCGAAAGCGCTTCGCTCTCTCATGCCCAGCGTCTCGGCAAGGTCGAGAAGCTCGAGCGCTCGGAAGGCTACGATCTCGGCTTGCGCGTCTTCATCGGCGCACGCCAGGCGATCGTCTCCTCGAACGACCGCAGTTCCGCGGCGCTCGCCGAGTTGATCGAGCGCGCCATCGCCATGGCGAAGACCGTGCCCGAGGATCCTTATTGCGGCCTCGCCGCGCCCGAAGAGCTGGCGAAGGATTGGCCGGCGCTCGATCTCGACGATCCGGCCGAGCCGGCGCCGCAGGTCCTGATCGACCGCGCCGGGGCCGCCGAAGACGCGGCGCGCGCCGTCAACGGTGTCACCAATTCCGAAGGCGCCGAGGCGAGCTGGAGCCGCTCGCGGGTCGCGCTCGTCGCCTCGAACGGCTTTGCCGGCAGCTATTCCGGCACCCATTCCTCGATCAGCGCCGCCGTCCTCGCCGGCACCGGCACCCAAATGGAGCGAGATTACGATTATTCGACCGCGGTCTGGGCCGAGGATCTGCTCGACCCGAAGGAGATCGGCAAAAGCGCGGGCGAGCGCGCGGTGAAGCGCCTGAAGCCGCGCAAGGTGCCGACGCAGAAAGTGCCGGTGGTGTTCGATCCGCGCGTCTCGGGCGGGATGCTGCGCCATCTCGTCGGCGCGATCAGCGGCCCCGCCATCGCGCGCGGCACCAGCTTCTTGAAGGACAAGCTCGGCCAGCAGATCTTTCCCGCCGGGCTCAACATCGTCGACGATCCGCATCGGAAGCGCGGCTTGCGTTCGAAGCCTTTCGACGGCGAAGGCGTGCGCAACGTACGCCGCGCGCTGGTCGAGGACGGCGTCTTGAAGACCTGGCTCCTCGATCGGCGCTCGGCGAGCCAGCTCGGCCTCAAAAGCACCGGCCATGCGAGCCGCGGCACGTCGGGCCCGCCCGGCCCGGCGCCGACCAACCTCTATATGGAGCCGGGCAAGCTCACGCCCGAGGCGCTGATCGCCGATATTCGCCAAGGCTTTTACGTCACCGAGATGATGGGCATGGGCATCAACGGCGTCACCGGCGACTACAGCCGCGGCGCCGCCGGCTTCTGGATCGAGAACGGCGCCATCGCCTATCCGGTGAGCGAAGTCACCGTCGCCAGCAACCTGAAAGAGATGTTCCTCCACCTGACGGCGGCGAACGATCTCGTTTTCAAGACCGGCAACGACGCGCCGACGCTGCGCATCGAAGGCATGACCGTCGCCGGCGCGTAAGCCTCTTATTTCCAGGCGGGTATCCGCTCGAGGATCGCTTCGGCCGCCGCGCGATAGACGGGATCGGGTCGCCGCTCGTCCTCGGCCAGACAAGCTTCGGTCAATTTGATGACGTGATCGTCGCGATGCGCGACGGCGCGATCGATCAGCTCGTCGCGCGACAGCTTTGGCGCCGCGATGGCGATCGCCGTTTCTGGCGCCTCCGGCGTTTTCGTCAGGCGCGCGAGGATCGCCGCGCTGACCTGCCACAGCCGGCGATAGGCCCAGGCGCCGCGCGCCGGCGGCAAGAACGGCAACAGATCGCGCATCGAGCGCGGCGCGGTGATGCTGTGCACGAGCTGGATCGTCGGCACCGGCGCGAACTCGTCATGCGCAAGCAAGAGCCGCGCGAAGCTCGCGGTGTGGCGGCTGATCGCCGCGTCGATATCCGGCGTTGCTTCGAGACTTTCGATCGTCGGCGCGATATCGGCGCCATCGCCGCGCGGCAGCGCTTGCAGCGCCGCGCCGAGCGGCTGTGTACCTTCGCGATCGGCATCGCCGGCCGAGCAACGATAGCTCGCGGCCCAATAAGCGAGACCGTGGGCAAGCTCGTTGCGTTCGCGATCGCCGGGCGCATCGCCGCCCGGCATCGCGCGCACCGCATGCGCGGTGCGAATAAGGCCGTGCGTCAGGCCGCCGGCATAGCCGTCCATCAGCCGCGGCACCCAGAGGCGCATCACCGCCTGCCACGGCTGCTCGGCGAGCGCCCGGCGGAAATGGTCGAGCCAGTCGCTCGCGCGCGCAAAATCGCCGAGCGCCGCGCGCCAATTCTCCGCCGTCGCATCGATCGCCTCGCGCGGCGGCGGCGCCGAGATTGTGCCGGTAATGCGCCTTATACGCCTCGACCCAAGGCGCGACGCGATCGTTCGCACCGAGGCTGCTGATGGCTTCGGCGACCATCGGCCCATGCTCGG
>DATGLO010000233.1:0-5827 GCA_035294105.1 Allostellaceae bacterium | reverse complement strand
GTTTTGTGCCTTCGCCAGCACAAAGGCGCCTTGCAGAACCGATTGCGCATAGAGCGCAAGGCTTTCCGCGCTCCAGGTCGCTTCGGGCGCATGGCGCTGCCGAGCCGCCTCGATATCTTTCGCGATCTCGGCGGCATGCGCGCCGATATAGGCATCGCAAGCCTCGCGAATCGCCGGATGCGTCGCATAAGCCTCTTGCACCATCGTGCCGAGGAGGCAGGTGAATTGCGGGATCGGCCCTTCGAGCATCGCCGTGCGGAAATCGATATAGCCGAGCACGCGCTCGAGCGGATCCTCGAGCCGGCGATAGGGCGCGGCGGCGAAAAGCCCTTCGGCCGTCGCCGCGAAATGTGCCGCCGCGGCGATCGCGAGATCTTCCTTGCTGGCGAAGTAATGGAAGAAGGCGCCCTTGGTCAGCTTGGCCTCGCGGCAGATGTCGTCGACGGTTGTCGCCGAATAGCCCTGCGCACGGATCAAATGCATCGCCGCATCGAGCAAGCGCGTCTTCGAATCGGGCTTTGGCGTCGCTGCGTTCATGTCCATACCAATTGGTATGGATAACATACCAGTTGGTATGTAAGAGTCAAGCGGAATTTTGTGCGTGCTTTTCAATGAGATCGTCGAGGCCGCGGCGAGGGTGCTATGCTGCTCGGCAAAGGGAGACAGCCGATGCAATTCGCTCACTTCGCACATGTCTGGGGCAAGAAGGGCATGACGCCCGCCCAGCGCTACGAGCAGCTTTGGCGCGAATTGCAGCTTTGCGACGAGCTCGGTTTCGATTACGGCTTCTGCGTCGAGCATCATTTCAGCCCGCACGAAAGCTGGATGTCGGCGCCGAGCCTCTACACCGTCGGCGCCGGCGCGCGCACCAAGCGGCTGCGCCTCGGCGGCATGGGCCATGTCGTGCCGCTCCATCAGTCGCTTCGCCTTGCCGAAGAGATCGCGATCGCGGATCAGATGCTCAGCGGCCGCCTCGATATCGGCCTCGTGCCCGGCATCACGCCGCGCATCTTCGAGCCTTTCGCCGTGCCGTTCGACAACCGCCGCGAGGTGACGCTCGAATTCGTGCCGTTCTTGCGCGCGGCCTTCGCCGACGCGCCGAGCTTCAGCTTCCACGGCAAGCATCACCATGCCGACAACGTGACCTTGTCGCTGCAGCCGATGCAAAAGCCCTGTCCGCCGATCTGGATCGAGACGCGCGACACCGCGACGCTCGAATTCTGCGCGCGCGAAGGCGTCAATGTCGGCTATTTCCTGATCTCGCCGCGCGAGGATTGCGCGCCGAAATATCGCCAATATCTCGAAAACTGGAAAAAGGCCGGCCACAAGGGCAAGCCGAAGATCGCCTATTCGACCGTCGTCTATGTCGACGAGACCGACGAAAAAGCCCTAAATACCGCGCTCGCCGAAGCGGGGCAGGCCTATCGCGGCTTCCTGCCCGAGACCGACGATCCGGCGGAGCTCAAGCGCTTTCAGCAGGAACATGCGCAGCGCTACATCGAGCGCAAGGAATTCGGCGCCGCCGATATCGCGATACATCTTCTCGATGCCGATTGGCTTTTGGCGCACGACCTGATCCTCGTCGGCTCGCCGGATACGGTCGCCCGGAAGCTGAAGAAGATCGCGGGCGAAGGCGTCTTCGACACGTTCTTCGGCGAATTCAATTTCGGCCAGATCGCCGAGGCTGACCTGATGCGCTCGATCCGCCTCTTCGGCGAGGAGGTAATCCCGCAGCTGAGGGACTATCAGCCGTTCTAGTTCCGCGCAACGGCGCAATAAGAAAATACGTCATGCCCGGCCTTGTTCCGGGCATCGACGCGCTGCTAACACGTCATGGCCGCACGGCCATGACGTTCGAATTGAAACAAGGGCCGGTCGCAGTCTTCACCGCGCCTTGTAGACGAGCGCGTCCTTGGCCTTGGCGACGATGTCTTTCGGGAAGCTATAGACCTTGGTCACGAGCGCCTGCACGTCCTCGCCCGAGAGCGGATCGATGTCGAGCCGCTGCTTTTTCGCATCGGCGAGCAGATCTTTGTCCTTGAGCGCCTCCATGAAGGCCTTACGCAGGGCGGCGACGCGGTCTTGCGGCACGCCGGGCGGCATGACGAAGGGCCGCCCGAACACCTCTTGGCTATAGGCGAGTTCCATCACCTCACGCTGCTCGTCGGTCTTGGCGAAGCTGTAGGCGAGCGGAATGTGCAAAGAATTCAGCAGCGGATGGCCGCGATTGGTCTCCTGCACGAGCACCTTGAACTGGCCGCTCGTCTGCCAATCGGGATGCTCGACCTCGATGCTCGAGACGCCAACGCCGCAATTGCCTTGCGCCTCGCCCTGCTCGACCGCGAGGCTGATCTCGCGCGAGCCGGGATAGCCTTTGACGACGTTCCACTTGGTACCGAGCAGATTGTTCTCGAGCGCCGGCATGTCGACGGTCGAGCCGCCGGCGGCGCTCGCCGCCAAGGTGATCGGCGTCTTGAACACATCCTCGTAGGTCTTCACCGGCGCATCGGCGCGCAGGATACAGAGGAAGGTCTCGACATTGGCGCTGCCCATGTAGATGAGCTTCGACGGATCGTCCTGCACCTGTTGTGTGCCGATCAGCGGATCGAGCACGGCGCCCGGAAAGATAATGCCGAATTCGGTGCCGTCCTTCGGCGCGACGGCGTAGAGATAGGCGGCAAGGCGGTTGCCGCCCGCGCCCGCCATGTTCTCCGGTATGACCGTCGGATTGCCTGGGATGTATTTGCCGATGTATTGCCCGACGAGGCGGCCATAGCTGTCGTAGCCGCCGCCCGGCGTCGAGGCGATATAGACCTTGATCTGCTTGCCTTTATAGAACTGCGCGACGGCATCCTGCGCGCGCGCGGTTTGTGCGCCCACCAGCAGCGCGAGGGCTGCCATGACATAGGTAAAAGCTCGCATCGACTCCTCCCTGCGTTCAGGCGTCGCGACGGTGCGCGCCCCTCCTGTCGGATGGTGCCGGTGAAGGGACTCGAACCCCCACTCCCTTGCGAGAAACAGATTTTGAGTCTGCCGCGTCTACCATTCCGCCACACCGGCACAGCGCGCTGTATAGCGGTCCGGTGGTCCGATTCCAAATTCGCGCTCCGCCGCGGAACAGCCTTGCGGCGCCGCGGCCCGCCCACTAAAGCAGCGGCATGGGGTTCCGCTATTTCGAAGATTTCCAACTAGGCGAGAAGACCGATCTCGGCAGCCATCGCGTCACCGAGGAGGAGATGCTCGCCTTTGCGCGCGCCTACGATCCGCAACGCATCCATGTGGATCGCGCCTTCGCCGAAGCCGGCGGTTTCGGCGGGCTGATCGGCAGCGGCTGGCACACCTGCGCCATGTTCATGCGGCTGTTCGTCGACGGGCTGCTTTACGAATCGAGCGCGATCGCCTCGCCCGGTGTCGATACCATCCGCTGGATAAGGCCGGTGCGTGCCGGCGACGAGCTGCGCGCCGAAGTCGTCGTGATCGAAGTGACGCCGTCGCGCACCAAGCCCGATCGCGGTCTCGTCAAGCACGATTGCAGGGTCGTCAACCAGGACAACGAGCTGGTGATGACGTTGCGCTCACTGGCGCTCTTTGCGCGCCGTCCCTTGCCCGGACCCGCCGCTTCGGGCTAGAGCAAGGCTGACGGCGGCCCAGGCGGCAGAAGGGAACCCGCGCTTCTTGTTCGAACACCTCCTCGCTTTCCTCGCCGGCGCGATCGTCGCGACCATCTCTTCGCTCGGCTATCTCGGCGTCGCCTTCCTGATGGCGGTCGAATCCACCTGCATCCCCCTGCCGTCCGAGATCATCATGCCGTTCTCGGGCTATCTCGTCTCGACCGGCCGCTTCGATCTTTTCTTGGTCGCGACCGCGGGCGCGATCGGCTGCAATCTCGGCTCGAGCCTCGCTTATGCCGTCGGCTATTACGGCGGCCGGCCGCTGGTCGAGAAATGGGGCCGCTACGTGCTGATGAGTCGACACGATCTCGATCTCGTCGATCGCTTCTTCGCGCGTTTCGGCGGCATTACCGTGTTCGTCTGCCGCTTGTTGCCGGTGGCACGCACCTTCATTGCCCTGCCCGCCGGAATGGCGCGCATGCCGCAACTCAAGTTCCAGCTCTATACGTTCGTCGGCTCGTGGCCCTGGTGCTTCGCGCTCGCCTATGTCGGCGAGCGGCTCGGCGCGCGCTGGGACAGCGATCCGGAACTGCGCGCGATTTTCCATCGTTTCGATACGGTGATCGTCGGCGCGGTCGTTCTCCTTCTCGTGATCTACGTCGCGCGGCATTGGCGGCACCGTCTCGGTGCGGAGGATTAGATCGCATGCGCGTGTCCCGCTTTCCCTTCGCCCCGATCTTGCTCGCCAGTGCGGCGATCGTCGGCGCCGCGCTTCTCTCGCAGTATGTCGGCGGGCTGCAGCCTTGCGAGCTCTGCCTCGCCGAGCGCTGGCCCTATTACGCGGCGATCGTCCTCGCGCTCTTGGCCATCGCTGTCCGCGAGCGCTGGTATCGCCGGCCGGCGATGTGGCTGATCGTGCTGCTCTTCGCCGCCAGCACCTGCCTTGCCGCCTATCACGTCGCGGTCGAGCAGCATTGGATCGCCGGACCGACCGCTTGCACCGGCGGCATCGGCGGCGCCTCCTCGCCCGATCAATTGCTGAAGATGCTGCAAGCGCGCCAGCCAGTGCAGTGCGACGTCGTGCAATGGTCGATCTTCGGCGTCTCGCTCGCCGGCCTTAACCTCATCGCCTCGGCGATCCTGCTGGTCTTTTCTTTCATTGCCGCAAGACGAGCAGGGCGATGATGAAGCGGCTGGCGTTATGAAAAGACTTCCGGGCGATCGCGACGCCGCGCACCAAGTCGCACGCATGATCCGCGTCGATCATGCCGGCGAATACGGCGCCAAGCGCATTTACGACGGTCAGTTGGCGGTATTAGGAAGATCGCGCGCCGCCGGGAAAATCCGCAAGATGGCGGAGCAGGAGCAACGCCATCTCGACGCTTTCGACAAGCTCGTCGTCGAGCGCCGCGTGCGGCCGACGGCGCTGTCGCCGGTCTGGCACATCGCCGGCTTCGCCCTCGGCGCCGCAACCGCGCTTCTGGGCGAGCGCGCCGCGATGGCCTGCACCGTTGCGGTCGAAGAGGTGATCGACGAGCACTACCAGCGCCAGATCGATGCCCTCGGCGAGGACGAGCCGGCGCTGAAGAAATCGCTCGAAGAATTCCGCGCCAACGAGGTCGAGCATCGCGATGTTGCAGCCGAGGCGGGCGGCAGCGATGCGCCGCCCTTGCTGAGCGCGGCGATCAAGGCCGGCTCGCGCCTCGCCATCTGGCTCTCGACGCGGATTTAGCGGCCCCGCCCGCTGCGGTTGACAGCCTGCGCACGGGCAGGATTATTGAGCCGCCGCCAGGGCGATGGCCGGCAACCTGGGAGGGAAATTCGCTTCATGCCGCCGGATGACGCTTCGCGGGCGCCCGCCGAATCCACGCCTGCCGCGATCGTTGCCGCAGTCGCCGCGCGCGCCGAGCGCATCGAGACGCCGTGCGGCGCGGGCAGCATGGTGTGGCGACGCTGGGGGGCTGGGCCGGTGCTGGTGTTGCTTCACGGCGGCTACGGCTCGTGGACGCATTGGCTGAGGAACGTCGAGAGTCTCGGCGAGCGCTACACGGTGTGGGCTCCCGATCTGCCGGGGCTCGGCGAATCCGCCGACCCGCCCAAACCTTACGGCGCCGAAAGCTTGGCGGCGATCGTCGCGGCCGGCATCGACCGCGTCGCGCCGCAAGGCACGGTCGCCATCGCCGGCTTTTCTTTCGGCTCGGTGATCGGCGGGCACG
>DATGLO010000232.1:0-2221 GCA_035294105.1 Allostellaceae bacterium | reverse complement strand
GAGGAAGTCGTGGCGTTGGTGCGCGAGCGCATCGGCCCGGTTGCGAGCTTCAAGACGGCGCTGGTGGTCGATCGGCTGCCGAAGACACGCTCGGGCAAGATCCTGCGCGGCACGATGCGTGCGATCGCCGACGGCGAGGCTTACAAGATGCCGGCGACGATCGACGACCCTGTGATTCTCGACGAGATCGCGGCGAAATTTAAAGATGCGGGGTTGATGAAGGAAAAAACGTAACGGCTGGCTCTACCCAATTCGTCATGGCCG
The DNA here is from genome assembly GCA_035294105.1 of Allostellaceae bacterium. GTDB lineage: Bacteria > Pseudomonadota > Alphaproteobacteria > ATCC43930 > CGMCC-115725 > CAIKMD01. The sequence continues at coordinate 1,957 of DATGLO010000232.1, read as the reverse complement.
GGCTTGTCCCGGTTCGTTCGAGACGACGTGGATGCCCGGAACAAGTCCGGGCATGACGAGTGTCTTAAATTCCGAAAATTACGGCGCGGCGTCTTCGCCGCCGGCAACGTCTTCGAGCGTCGGCGGCTGAACCAGCGGCCCGTCGCTATCGTCGCGCTTCTTGCCGCGATTGGCGCGTTTCACCGCCGCTTCGAGCATCTCCATGGTGCAGAGGCCCAAAGCCACCGGATGGCGCGGTTTGATGTTCTGCGAGTTCCAATGCGTGCGGTCGCGCACTGCGGCGATCGTCGGCTTGGTGGTGCCGACGAGCTTCGAGATCTGGCCGTCGCTGAGCTCGGGATGGTTTTTGAGCAGCCAGGCGATCGCATCGGGCTTGTCCTGGCGCTTGGCGATCGGCGTGTAGCGCGGGCCGCTGCGTTTCACGAGCTCGACGGGATGGGCTTGCTTGGCGATCTGCAGCCGCGCCGCCGGATCTTTCTGGCAGCGCTCGATCTCTTCGAGCGTCAACTGGCCGTTGGCGATGGGGTCGAGGCCGACCATCTGCACCGCGACCTCGCCATCGGCGATCGCCTGGACCTCGAGCGCATGGAGACCGCAAAACTCGCCGATCTGGTCGAAGCTCAGCGACGTATTCTCCACTAGCCACACGGCCGTCGCCTTGGGCATCAGCGGCAAAGTCATCGTTCCTCCTCGGTCGCGAGGTCGCTCGGGAGCGTCCGTCACATGATTTGGGTGATGGGCGCTATATAGGGGCTGGAACGCTGCCTGGGAAGGCCCGGCGAAGCCCCGCCCGAGCCTTGTTTCCCATTGCCCGGCCGGGTATCGGCGGCCGCCCTAAACCGTCAGGACGATCTTGCCGATATGGCTCGAGCTTTCGAGCAGCCGGTGGGCCTCGCCCGCTTCGGCGAGCGGGAAAGTCTTGTGAATGATCGGCTTGACCTTGCCGGTATCGAGCAGCGGCCAAACCTTCTGCTTGAGCGCGGCCGCTATGGCGCCTTTCTCGGCGACGCTGCGGGGCCTGAGACCTGAGCCGGTGAGGGTGAGGCGCTTGCCCATGATCGGGCCGAAATTCACCTCGGCGACGACGCCGTGCATCGTCGCGATGCTGACATGGCGGCCTTCGACCGCGAGGATGCTCAGATTCTTCTGGATGTAATCGCCGCCGATCATGTCGAGGACGACATCGACGCCGCGATTGGCGGTTGCCGCCTTGATCACCGCGACGAAATCCTCGTGCTTGTAATCGATGCCGCGTGTCGCCCCCAGTTTTTCGCAGGCATGACATTTGTCGCGGCTGCCTGCGGTGGCGAAGATCGCGCTCGCGCCGAACGCCTTGGCGAGCTGGATCGCGATGGTGCCAATGCCCGACGAGCCGCCGTGGATGAGGATGGACTCGCCGGCAACGAGCCGCCCGCGCTCGAAGACATTGTGCCAGACGGTGAAGAAGGTCTCGGGCATGGCCGCGGCTTCGACCATGCCGAAGCCTTTGGGCACGGGCAGGCATTGCGGCTCGGGCGCGACGCAATAGTTTGCATAGCCGCCGCCGGTGACAAGCGCGCAGACCTCGTCGCCGACATGCAGATGATTGACGCCCAATCCGACCGCCACGACTTTGCCGGCGATTTCCAGTCCGGGAATATCGGAGGCGCCGGGCGGCGGCGGATATTGTCCCTTGCGCTGCATGATGTCGGGCCGGTTGATGCCGGCGGCGGCGACGTGAACCAGCACTTCGCCGGCACCCGGCGCCGGCACCGGCCGGCTGACCGCGTGCAAGACTTCGGGGCCGCCGGGATTGGCGATCTCGATCGCCGTCATGGTTTGCGGAACTGTCATCGCCGTCTCCTCAACGCGATTGCACCTCTAGCCAAGCCGCGCCAAACTGGCAACCGCGCCAAGAGGTGAGGTGAATCCCATGGACGAAGAGGATCTGGAGCCGCGCCGCAAAGCGCCGAAGCTG
>DATGLO010000231.1:0-2161 GCA_035294105.1 Allostellaceae bacterium | reverse complement strand
AAGGAAGTGCTGCCGCGGCTGAAGGAATACCGTCAAGCGAACGAGACGGCGGTCGCCGCCGAATAGATCCGGAGCGCGACCCATGCCGCCGCGCCTCACTTTGCGCGTCGATCTCGGGCCGGGCCGCTCGGTCGGGCCGGGCAAGATGCGGCTGCTCGACGCTATCGCCGCGACCGGCTCGATCAGCAGCGCCGGCCGCGCGCTCGGCATGTCTTATCGCCGCGCCTGGATGCTGATCGACGATCTCAATTCGAGCTTCCGCCGCAAAGTGGTGTCGACGACGCTCGGCGGCAAGGAAGGCGGCGGCGCCAAGCTCACGGCGTTCGGCGCGGAGCTGGTCAGACGCTATCGCGCGATCGAAAGCGATGCCGCCAAGGCCACGCGCGCCAATGTCGCTTTCCTGGCGCGCTCGATGCGCGCCGACGGCGGCGCCCAGAAACGAACGCGGCTCAGTCGCTAGAAGCGGAAACGGCGAGCTTGCGCTCGCCGAAGCTCTGGGTGCGCAGCGCGCGCAACATGGCGGCGACACCGGTGCTACGCAGCGGCAGGTAGGGCTTGCCGGCCTGCTGGCAGAGCCGCTTCAGCATCAGCGCGGCGCGATGGCTGATGCAATCGACCGGAAAAAGGGCGATATCGGCGCGGCTGACGAGACCCGGGAGCAGATCGGCGCGCTCCTCGATGCCGCCGTCGTGATGCATGAACCGGCCGGAGGCTACCTCGACGATCGCCTTAAGCCGTGCGATCTGATGCGGCCGGCCGCCGACATAAAGCAATGTCGCGCCGCCAAGATCGAGCCGCTCGGCGGCGTCGGCTTCGGAAGATGACGCATCGAGCTGCATTTCGAGTGCGTCGATCTCGGCGCGGAGCGCGGCGGCTTCTTCCGTCATTGCCGCATAGGCGCGCTCGGTCTTCTGGCAGGATTGCGCGAGCTCCTCGGCGCGCCTTTCGGCTTTCTCGCGGCGCCGTGTCTCGCGGTCGAGCAGCTTCTTCAAATCCGCGACGACGCCATGCAGCACCGCGCTCGCCGCGGGCGAGTCGCCCTCCGCGGCTGCCGCGTCCTTGCGTTGCTGCTCGATGCGCGCGGAAAGGGCTTCGTTCAGCTCGCGGATTTTGGCCTCGCGCGCGAGGATACCGTCGCGCAGCTGCGCCTCTTGCCGCAAGAGCTTTGCTTCGAGGGCGGCCTTCTCTTCCTCGAGTTGGTGGAGCCTGCGGATATCGGCACGGTTAGCGGCGCCGACCAGATGCGAAAGCATATGAACGTCGCCGAACACTTCGCGCAGGAACGCGTCGCTGGTGAGCGGATGCGTCAGGATGGCCCAATAGGCGCCGGGTATTTCACCGGCCTGCCTCGCCTCGGCCCAAAGCGCGCGCAACGCCTCGACGCTTTTGGCCGCGTCGAAGTGGCGCCGCGCCGCGGCGTGGCGGCGGTCGAGCGCCTTTTGGATTTGCTTTGAGAGCAGGCTGTGCCGGCTGGCGGCGGCGACCGCGATCGTGTGTAGAACGTGCTCGGTCGGCTTCGCGGCAAGCGGGGGGTGAAACTTGCCGATCAGCGCGCGTAGCTCGCCGCTCGTGAGGCAGGTGCCGATCACCGAGCAATGGAGCGAGCTGTCCATTTCCCAGATCTTGCGCGGTGCTGGCGGCTGGGCATCGCCAGGCGCGGCCTGACGATAGAGCAAAGCAGGGCGCGCGCGGTCGATTTGGGCGAGGACGGTCGCCGCCGCGCTTTTATGCTCCAGGCAGTCGAAAGCCGGCAGCGGCCGGATCGCCGCATCCAAGTCCAAGCTCGCCGAAGGCTCTTCCGGTTTCATTCTACGCTATATTCTAACGAATATAATGAAAGTGCCAATACATCGCGGTCGGAGTCAAAGAGCGCCGGGCTAGCAATTGCGAGCCGCTGTCCCGGTCGCGTCGCTGAGCAATTCCTCGATGGCGCCGTAAACGCGGCACCAGTAGGTGGCACCAGGGAAATCGCCGCGTTCCATCGCCAACCCGAAGGATTGCTCGGCATAAAACGGCGCATCGAGGCCGAGCCGGCGGACAAGATCTGCTGCGCCTCGCCGGATCGGGCGTTCCGGATGCGCGCTGAATGCAGCTTGCCGCGACACCGGGCCGCTCGTTGCTATTTGGATAGGATCGTAAATCCCTGCTTGGTGAAGAACGG
>DATGLO010000230.1:0-2246 GCA_035294105.1 Allostellaceae bacterium | reverse complement strand
TGAAGCTCAAGCACAATGCCAACCGCGCGAATATCCAAGGCAAGCGTGTGATCCTCGTCGACGATTCGATCGTCCGCGGCACGACCTCGACCAAGATCGTCGCGATGGTGCGCCAGGCCGGCGCGAAAGAGGTGCATATGCGCATCTCGTCGCCGCCGACGACCAATTCCTGCTTCTACGGCATCGCAACGCCCGAGCGCGACAAGCTCCTCGCCTCCCATATGTCGATCCAGGAGATGGGCAAGTTCATCGGCGCCGACAGCCTCGCTTTCCTCTCTATCGACGGGCTTTATCGCGCCGCCGGCGAGAACAAGCGCGACGTCAAAGCGCCGCAATTCTGCGACGCCTGCTTCACCGGGGAATATCCGATTCCATTGACCGATCACGAGGCCGGTAAGGTCTCAACCCAGCTCTCGTTGCTGACCGAAACGGTTTGAGAGGAGCTTTCTCCTCACCCTTTCTCTCCCCGCCAGGGAGAGGGCTGGAATGAGCAGGAATACCGCACGCGATGAGCGGCCGCTTGCACAATCGTCTCGCCCTCGTCACCGGCGCATCGCAAGGCTTGGGCGCCGCGATCGCCAAACGCTATGCCGCCGATGGCGCGCAGCTCATTCTCACCGCGCGCAACAGCAAGGCGCTTGAGCAAATCGACGACGAGATTCGCGCGATCAACGGCGGCGCCGGCGCCACGCTCGTGCCGCTCGACCTCAAGCAATTCGATCAGCTCGACGGGATGGCGGCGGCGATCGCGCAGCGTTTCGGCAGGCTCGACATCCTTGCCGCTTGTGCCGGCACCCTGGGCCATCTCGCACCGGCCGGACATTACGCGCCGGCGCTGGTGCAAGAGATCATCGATGTGAATCTGACGGCGAATTGGCGGCTCATCCGCGCGCTCGATCCGCTCTTGCGCGCGTCGCCCGCGGGCCGCGCGATTTTCGCGACCTGCGCCGCCGCGCGCGCGCCCGAGGCTTATTGGGCGCCTTATGCCGCGAGCAAGGCGGCGCTCGAGGCGCTGGTCCGCGCCTATGCGCGGGAAATCGAGCAAAGCGCGGTGCGCGCCAATCTCGTCGACCCCGGGCCGATGCGGACGGCGCTGCGCTTTGCCGCTTTCCCGTTCGAAGATCGGGCCGCGCTCCGCGTGCCCGAGGATGCGACGGAGCCCTTCGTCATGCTCGCCGAGACCGGCTGTGCTAAGAACGGGGAGATTATCACGCTTTAGGGAGAGGCGACTTATGCCCAAACAAACCGGCATCACCTATGCGACCCATGACGGTACCGCGCTTCTCGGAGATCTCTACACGCCCGAAGGGCCCGGCCCATTCCCGGCGATGGTCGTCGTCCATGGCGGCGGCTGGCAGCTCGGCAGCCGCGCATCCTACGGTTCGTGGGGCAATTATCTCACCGCCGCCGGGATCGCGCTTTTCGCCATCGACTATCGCCTCTGCAAGCCGGAGAAGAAATCCTATCCCGAGGCCGTGCAAGACGTGCGGGCCGCCGTGCAATATGCACGCGGCGCGGCGGGCGATTTAAAGCTCGACCCCAAGCGCATCGGCCTTTGGGGCGACAGCGCCGGCGCACAGCTCGCCGCGCTCGTCGCCCTCGCCGGCGATCATCCGACCTTCGCCGACGGCACCAAGGGCGACGCTTATGCCGCGGTCTCGACCAAGGTCAAATGCTGCGTCGGCTTCTACGGCGTCTACGACATGGCCGCGCAGTGGCAACACGATCTCGTCGGCCGGCCGAAGGACCAGATCACCGAGAAATTCCTCGGCGCGGCGCCGATCGACGATCGCAAGATCTATTTCGAGAGCTCGCCCTTGAGCTACGTCACGCGCTCGAACAACCAAACCGCGTTCTTCATCGCCTATGGCACCGAGGACGACATCGTCGACGTGAAAACGCAGAGCGAGGCTTTCGTCCTCGCCCTGAAGCAGACCGGCACGTTCGTGCGCACCGCGATCGCGCAAGCCGCGCCGCATTATTGGGGCTCGGAGCCGGTCGAGGAGCCGGGCAGCTTCTCGGGCTTCGTTGCGCCGCGGCTCAAACGCTTCCTCGCCGAGCGGCTCTGAGCGCGCCGCGCCGGAGCGAGGCGATGAAGAGCGAACGCGTTAAGCTCAAGCCGCAATAGCGCATGCCGCGCGTCTTCGGCCCGCTGCCGCATCGCGCTTTGTCGAGACGATCCTGCGCTAACCCAGCGTCTCGGGCGCGAAGAGATCCTCGACCTTGAAGCGGCGCTTCAAAATTCC
>DATGLO010000229.1:0-5992 GCA_035294105.1 Allostellaceae bacterium | reverse complement strand
TCGGTTGAATCGTGATAGAATGCCGACAGCGCGCCGACCACGCCGCACATCACCGCCATCGGATGCGCGTCGCGGCGGAAGCCCGAGAAGAAACGCGTCAGCTGCTCATGCACCATGGTGTGGCGCGTCACGGTGCGGACGAAATTGTCCTTCTGGTCGCGCGTCGGCAGATCGCCGTAGAGGAGGAGGTAGCACACCTCCATGAAGTCGCTTTTTTCGGCCAACTGCTCGATCGGATAGCCGCGATAGAGCAACTCGCCGACGTCGCCGTCGATATACGTGATCTTGGATTCGCAGCTGCCCGTTGCAGTGTAGCCCGGATCGAAAGTGAAGTGGCCCAGATCGGAATAAAGACGGCGGATATCGACCACTTGCGGGCCGATGGTTCCGTCAAGCAGGGGCAGTTCGGCAGATTTGCCGGTCACGTTGTCGGTGACGGTCACGGTCTTGCGGTTGGTTGGCTTCTTATCCATTCCCCGGCCTCCTTAAGCCGCATGCTGCGGCGCAAAACCCCCAGTCAGCGGCAGAATAGAGTGCGGCCTGGGATTTGGCAATTCGCAGCCTAGGCCGCCGACGCATCTGCGAGACGCGCGAGACTCTCGGACCGGCCCAGCACCGCCATCACTTCGAAAATCGGCGGCGACGCGGTGCTGCCCGTGAGCGCGGCACGCAGCGGTTGCGCCGCTTGCCCGAGCCTCATCCCGTGCGTATCGGCGAATTCGCGCACCGCGGCCTCGAGCGCCGTCGCGTCCCAGGACGCGCTCTCAAGCTTACTCCTCAACTCGCCCAAAAGCCTCGTCGCCGGCGCGAGGACGGCGCGTGCCTTGTCGTCGACGGGAATAGGCCGCGGCGCGACATAAAAATGCGCGACCTGCGCGAGCTCGACCAAGGTCTTGGCGCGCGTCTTAAGCCCCGGCATCGCGGCTTCGAGCCGCGCGCGTGCCGCCGCGTCGAGCCCGACCGCAAGGCTCTTTTCGATCAACGGCGCGATCGAGGCGACGAGCCGAGCATCGCTCGTTGCTTTGATGTAATGAGCGTTAAGGTTGCCGAGCTTTGCGAAGTCGAACCGCGCCGGCGCGCGGCCGATCGCGTCGAGGTCGAACCACGCGATCGCCTCGCGCGTCGAGATGATCTCGTCGTCGCCATGGCTCCAACCGAGCCGCAGCAGGTAATTCCGCAGCGCCTCGGGCAGATAGCCCATGTCGCGATAGGCATCGACGCCCAGCGCGCCATGACGCTTCGAGAGCTTTGCGCCGTCGGGCCCGTGAATCAGGGGCACATGCGCAAAGACCGGTACGTCCCAGCCCAGCGCGCGATAAATCTGCGTTTGCCGGAATGCGTTGTTGAAATGATCGTCGCCGCGGATCACGTGGCTGATCGCCATATCGTGGTCGTCGACCACGACCGACAAGTTGTAAGTCGGCGTACCGTCGGCGCGCAGGATGATGAGATCGTCGAGCTGCTCGTTCGCGACCGTGACGCTGCCCTGAACGCGGTCCTCGATCAAGGTCTCGCCGGTTTGCGGCGCTTTCAAACGAATGACCGGCGGCACGCCGGGCGGTGCGGTTTTCGGATCGCGATCGCGCCACGTGCCGTCGTAACGCACCGAGCGGCCTTCGGCGCGCGCCTTATCGCGCATTTTCTCGAGCTCTTCGGGCGTGCAAAAACAGTAATAGGCCTTGCCTTCGGCGAGCAGCTGGCGCGCGACCGCGGCATGGCGCTCGAGTTGCCTCGATTGAAAAACGATCTCGCCATCCCAATCGAGCTCGAGCCAGCGCAGACCGTCGATGATCGCCTCGACCGCGGCTTGGGTCGAGCGCGCGCGGTCGGTATCTTCGATGCGCAGCCGGAACGCACCGCCGCAATGTTTCGCGTACAGCCAGTTGAACAGCGCGGTGCGCGCGCCGCCTATGTGGAGGAAGCCGGTCGGCGAGGGGGCGAAGCGGACGGTAACGCTCATCGCCGCGCGGTTTAGCACATCGTCGCGGCGGGGTCATGATGGCGCGATCGCCGTCTCAGCCGGAAAGCGGCGTCCAACCTTTGCTTTCCCAGGCGCCGATGCACTCTTGCTGTGCCTTGTGCAGCGGTCCGGCGAAACCTTGCGTTGCTCTAACCCGGCGCTGCGAAAAGGGTTCAAAGCGGCGCGATAGGCGGCCTCGGCGGCTCGGGCTACAATCCCGCCATGGCTTCCGCCGGCGAGTTCGCTCTCGAACGGCGCCGAACTTTGCTGGCGGCGCTGAGCGAGCGCTTTCTTGCCGAACGCGAGCGCTGGCCGCTTTGGCTTCCGGCGCTGATGGGAGCCGGAATTGCCGCTTATTTCATGCTCGATCAGGAGCCGGCGCGATGGCTGGGCGCCGCGATGCTTGCGAGCGCTGCGGCCGCCCTTTTCGCGGCTTGGCGCCTCGAGCGGCAACTGCTCGGCGCTTGTGTGATCTTTACCGTGGCGTTGGGCTTTGCCGCGGCGCAGTTCGAAGCCTGGCGGGTCGCGGCGCCCGTGCTGACGCATCGTATTGGTCCGATCGAGATCACGGGTCGGCTGGTCTCGGTCGATCCGTTACCCGAGGGTGCCCGGCTGGTGATCGCTCCCGATCGCGTTGGCGATCTGGCCCCGGGCCAGATGCCGGCGCGGCTGCGCGTGCGCTTGCGCAACGGCGATGCCGGCGTCGTGCCGGGCGATTGGGTCAGCGTCAGGGCGATGCTGATGCCGCCCCCGGCGCCGTCGACGCCCGGCGCCTATGATTTTCAGCGCGCGGCCTGGTTCCAACGATTGGGCGCCGTGGGTTATGCCTTTGGCGGAGCGAAGGCAATCGATCCGCCGCCGGGCCAAAACCCGAGTTGGTGGCGGCATGCCATCGAAGCCCTGCGCACGACCGTAACGCAACGTATCCGCGCGGCTTTGCCCGACCGCTCCGGCGCCATCGCCGCGGCGATCATTGCCGGGCAGACGCACGACATTTCGCCCGACGACGCCGGCGCGTTTCGCGATGCCGGCCTCGCGCATATTCTCGTCATCGCCGGTTTGCATATGGGCATGGCCGCAGGCTTTGCCTTTTTCGCGTTGCGCGCGTTCTTCGCACTGATCCCGGCGCTTGCGCTCAACCATCCAATTAAAAAATGGGCGGCGGGCGGCGCGCTTGCCGTAATCTTCGTCTATCTCTTGCTGTCGGGCGCCACGGTTTCATCGCGGCGCGCTTTCGTGATGATCGGCTTGGTGTTGCTCGCCATTCTGGTCGATCGCGTCAGCGTCTCGGCGCGCGCCATCGCTTTGGCGGCATGTGTCGTCATGCTGATGACGCCCGATGTCGCGACCGGGCCGAGCTTTCAGATGTCCTTCGCCGCCGTCGCTTGCATCATCGCATTTTACGAGGGCATGCGACCCAAGCTGATCGCCTGGCATCGCGATGCCGGGCCGGTACGCCGCGCCGGCCTCTATATCCTCGGCCTTGCCTTTACGACGCTTGTCACGACGCTCGCGACTGCGCCGTTCACCGTCTATCACTTCAACCGCTTCCCGCTTTATTCGATCGTCGCGAACGCGCTGGCGGTGCCGATCGCCGGCTTCTGGGTGGTGCCGTGGGGAATCGCCGCGTGCATCATGATGCCGCTCGGCATCGAAAAGCTCGCGCTGGTGCCGATGTCCTGGGGCATCGACGCTATTTCCGCGGTGGGCCATTGGGTCACGTCATGGCCCGCAGCGGTCGTGCAGATGGCGACGCCGTCGAGCCTAGCCTTGGCGCTGATCGGGCTCGGCGGGCTGTGGCTCTGCATCTGGCTCGGACGCTGGCGGTGGTGGGGGTTGGCGCCGATCGCGATCGGCATTGCCAATGCCGCTCTCACGCGTCCGCCCGATGTGCTGATCGCCGGCGACATGCGGCTGATCGCCGTGCGCGCACCGGATGGCGCCTACCTGCCGTCGGCGACGCGCGGCGAGGCAGCGCTCAACGACGAATGGACTCGCCGCGCGGCGGCGCGGCTGGGCCCGATTTGGCCGGCGAATGGAAGCGCGGGCGGCGATATGCTGCAATGCGACAGCGAGGGCTGCTTCTATCGTGCCCGCAGCGAGACCGTCGCATTAGTGCGCGATGGTGCGGCGCTCGCCGAGGATTGCCGCAGCGCCGATCTGGTCGTGAGCCCCGTCGCCGCGCATCGCGCCTGCCGCAACCAAGCGGTCATCGATCGGATCGACACCTACACCAATGGCGGCTACGCGGTCTGGCTCGACCCCGGCAATATCACGGTCAGCACGGTGCGTGCCTGGCAGGGCGAGCGGCTGTGGTCGCCGCGCCGCGGCGCGCAAGCCTCCGCCTATTGAGCGCGGCGATAGCCCTGGATTTGCATGCAGCTGTCGAAGGCGGGCGTGCCGACGATCGAAGGCGTCGCGCCATTGCCGCCCTGGTTGCGACAGGTGCTTTCGGCATTCTGCAGCGCGTCGATGGCGGCGTCTGGCGCCAATTGTTGCCCATCGGCGCGGACATAGCGCGCCTGGCCCGGCATTGCCGGAAAGGCGATCGCCTCGCGGGTCGATTGGCTCAAACAGCCGCCGAGCATCTCAGCGAACGCGAGCACGATCAGACGCGCGACCCAATGCTTCATTGCCTCTCACCGCGGTGGCTGCGACGAAGGAACCCTAGCGAGCGGCGGAGGTTCCGAAAAGCGAGCGATCGGCAGGCGATGATCAGTAGCGGCGGATCAACCCGACGAGCTTGCCTTGAACCTGAACCCGATCGGGCCCGAAAATACGCGTCTCGTAGGCCTTGTTCGCCGGCTCGAGCGCGATCGAATCGCCGCGCTTGCGCAGCCGCTTCAAGGTGACCTCGTTCTGGTCGACGAGGGCGACGACAATCGCGCCGTTTTCCGCCACCGCGCATTTTTCGATAAGCACCGTGTCGCCATCCATGATGCCGGCATCGATCATGCTGTCGCCGGCAACTTCGAGCGCGTAATGATCGCCGCTGCCGAGAAGGCTCGGCGGCACGGCGATGCTCTCTTTATGGCCGGTGAGTGCTTCGATCGGCGTGCCGGCGGCAATCTTTCCCAGAAGCTCCACTTCGACCGCGTCGTTGCCGTTGGCGGGGGCTGCGCCCGCGCCGGAATTCTTGAAGTCGCCTCGGATCACGGTCGGCGAGAATTTATTACGGTCGGTCGGCGCCGGTGAGGCGGGCTTGTGCCGCTGGGCGACCGAGGTTTCCTCGGGCAGCCGCACCACTTCGAGGGCGCGTGCCCGATGCGGCAGGCGGCGAATGAAGCCGCGCTCTTCGAGGCCGCTGATCAATCGATGGATGCCCGATTTGGATTTGAGATCGAGGGCCTCTTTCATCTCCTCGAAAGAGGGCGAAACGCCGCCCTGGGATAGGCGCTGATTGATGAAAAGGAGCAGCTCTTGCTGCTTGCGCGTCAGCATCGGTCGAGTCTCCTCGGCGGGGGCCCACAGGGCCGCGAACAAAACCAAAACTTCTGTGGATGTTCTAGTTTGGTTCCCGCCGCGAAGTCAAGCGGCAAAGCGCCGGGTCAAACGGTGCCGAGCGGGATGATCTCGACCCACTCGCCCGGCTTTGCGGGTGGGGCATGCGGAGCCCGAATGACCAGGCAATCGGCGCGCGCCAGGAGCGAGATCATCGAGCTGTCCTGCTTCTTGAACGGCTCGGTTTCGAGCGAGCCGTCGGCGGCGCGGCTGAGCGTGGCGCGCAGGTAGTCCTGGCGCCGGTCGTTCTCGTCGAGCGGCACTTTGAGGCGCGCGCGCATCGGCGTCGGAAAGACATCGCTGAGTCCCGACATCCTGTCGAGCGCCGGCTTGGCAAAGAGCAGGCCGCAGACCAGCGTCGAGACCGGATTGCCGGGCAAGCCGATCATCGGCGTGTCGCGATATTTTCCGACCATCAGCGGCTTGCCCGGGCGCATCGCGACAGTCCAGAAATCGAGCGTCAGCCCGTCGGCGCCGAGCGCGCCGCGGACGAGGTCGTGATCGCCGACTGACGCGCCGCCGGTGGTGAGC
>DATGLO010000228.1:0-9070 GCA_035294105.1 Allostellaceae bacterium | reverse complement strand
TATTTCATGGGCAATCCGGCGGTGAACGGCGTCATCGTCGGCATCCTCGTGGCCGGTGTCTTCTATATCTTCCGCCAGGTGTTGCAGCTTAATCCCGAGGTCGCCTGGATCGAACGCTTCCGCCGCACCCCCAACGCGCCGCATACCGGCTCGATGCCCCGGTTGATCGCGCCGATGGCGACGATGCTCGCCGACCGCCGCGGCGGCAAGATGAGCCTGTCGGCGACGGCGATGCGCACGCTGCTCGACGGCATCGGCACGCGCCTCGAAGAATCGCGCGAGACCGATCGCTACCTGATCGGGCTGCTGGTTTTCCTCGGCTTGCTCGGCACGTTTTTCGGTCTTTTGGAAACCGTGCAGTCGGTCAAAGGCGTGATCGGCAGCCTTGCCGTCGGCACCAACGACGTCGCGCAAGCTTTCAGCAACTTGCAGGCGCGGCTGCAGACGCCGCTCGGCGGCATGAGCACGGCCTTCAGCGCCTCGCTGTTCGGCCTCGCCGGCTCGCTCATCCTCGGCTTCCTCGATCTGCAAGCCGGCCTCGCCTTCAATCGCTTTTATAACGACCTCGAAGAATGGCTGTCGGGTTGGACGCGGCTCTCCGGCGGCGGGCTCGCCGGGATCGACAGCGAAGCGCCGGTGCCCGCCTTCCTCGAAGCCTTGCTCGAGCAGACCGCCGACAATCTCGACAAGCTGCAGCGGACCATGGGACGCGGCGAGGAAAGCCGCATCGCCTCAAACGCCAATCTTGTCGCGCTCACCGAGCGGCTCGCTCTCTTCAGCGAGCAGATTCGCACCGAGCAGGCGCTGCTGGTCAAGCTTGCCGAGCAGCATGTCGAGCTGAAGCCGGTGCTGCAGCGCCTCGCCGACGGCGGCGCCGCTTCGGCGATCGACGAGGAGTCGCGCAGCCACCTGCGCAACATCGAGGTCCATCTTGTGCGGCTCAGCGAAGAGCTGGCGCAAGGCCGCGGCGATGCGACCCAAGAGATCCGGAGCGAGATCCGCCTGCTTGCGCGCACCTTGGCCGCGCGCGGCAAGGAGCCGGCGACGGGCTGATGTCGCGCGTCGTTGCAGGAGGCTTTTGAAGCATGGCGTATGTGTCGCGCCGTCCGCGCCGCCTCGGCATCGATATCTGGCCGGGCTTCGTCGACGCACTGTCGCAGCTGGTGATGGTGATCGTCTTCGTGTTACTGGTGTTCACCGCCGGCCAGTTCTACCTGACAGATGCATTGTCCGGACGCGACGCCGCGCTGCAGCGTCTTTCCGCGCAAGTCAATCAGCTCGCCGACATGCTGTCGATGTCGCAGTCGAGCAACACCGAAATGCAGACCAAGCTGAGCGCCTTATCGCAGCAGCTCGCCGCCGCCAACGAGGCGCTGGCCCAGGCGCAAACGGCCAACAACCAGTCGACGCAGCGCGCCGAAACCGCCGAGCAGCAGGCGGCTGCGGAGCAGACCACGATCGATCAGCTCAATCAGAACATCGCCGCGCTGCGCGATCAGTTGCAGCAGCTTGCCGCAGCGCTCGACGCGTCGGACGCCAAGAACAAGGATCAAGCGGCCCAGATCGCCGACCTCGGTCAGAAGCTCAATGCGGCGCTCCTGAGCCAGGTGCAGCAACTGGCGAAATACCGCTCGGAATTCTTCGGGCGGCTGCGCGAGTTGCTCGGCAACCGGCCCGACATCACCATCGTCGGTGACCGCTTCGTCTTCCAATCCGAGGTGCTCTTCCCGCCAGCAAACGCGCAGCTGAGCGACGATGCCAAGCGCCAGCTGGCGATCGTCGCCGGAGCGCTCAAGGACATCGCGACCAAGATTCCCGGCGATATTCCTTGGGTGCTTGCGGTCAACGGCTATACCGACAAGCGGCCGATCAACACGCCGCAGTTCCCGTCGAACTGGGAGCTGTCGAGCGCGCGCGCGATCTCGGTCATCAACTACCTGATCGCGCAGGGCGTGCCGCCAGATCGGCTGGCCGCAGCCGGCTATGCCCAATACGACCCGATCGATAGCGGGGATAGCGAAGACGCTTACCGCAAGAACCGGCGCATCGAGCTGAAGCTGACCGAGCGGTGAGCGCAACAACAAATCCCGCAGCAGACGAGCCGCCGCGGGATTTGCAAAACCACCTGTAAAAATCTTAGCGGCGACGGCCCTTCTTCTTGGCCTTCTTGGCCTTTTTCGCCTTCTTGGCGACCTTCTTCTTGGCTTTCTTTGCAACGCTCTTGGCCTTCGCCTTCTTGGCCGCCTTCTTTTTCTTCGCTTTCGCCTTGCGCCGCGGACGTGCCGGAGCCGGTGCCGCCGACTCTTCCGGCTCGTAGGCAGGCGGCGCAAACGGCGCCGGCGGGATGGGCGGGTAGGATGGGCCGCCGTTACCGTCGTCAGTTCCGTCGATCATATTCAACCCCCTAGACCTGCGATGGGACATAAAATTTTATGAGAGGTGTGGGCGAAAGTCGAACGGATTTGCGCGTTTCGGCGCGCAAAACGCAGCAAAATGTCGCTTGGGCGCCGCGTTGCAACGGCGGAGCCACTTCGCTATAACCTCGCCTTCCCCAGGAGCGCGCGATGAAAGAAGGCATCCACCCCGATTACCACGAGATCACTGTCGTGATGACCGATGGGACCAGCTACAAGACGCGCTCGACATACGGCAAGGCCGGCGAAACCCTCCATCTCGACATCGATTCCAAGTCGCATCCGGCCTGGACCGGCGGCCAGCAGCGGCTCGTCGATACCGGCGGCCAGCTTGCCCGCTTCAACAAGCGTTTCCAGGGCATCGGCCTCAAGAAATAATTTCGCCGGCCGCGATCGGCCGGTGCCGCCAACCCCCTTGAATCGGGGGGCTTCCCTCCTATTTTGAAGAATGTCCGGATGCCCAAGCGGGTTCGGACATGGTTACCGGACGTGCCCGGCCATTGTGGCGGGTGCGCCTTATCTCCCCATTGCTCAACGGAGGATGTGGTTATGAACGGCTTCGATTTTTCCCCGCTTTTTCGCTCGACCATCGGTTTCGACCGGCTGACGCGCCTCATCGACGCGGCGAGCCAGATCGATAGCGGCGCGAGCGCCTACCCGCCCTACAACATCGAGGCGACCGGCGAAAACGCCTATAAGCTGACGATGGCGGTGGCGGGCTTCGCCGCCGAAGACCTCGAGGTTACCGCCAAGGAAGGCGCCCTCTTCGTCACCGGCAAATCCCGCAAGGAAGACGAGGACAAGCATTATCTCCATCGCGGCATCGCGCGGCGCGCCTTCGAGCGTCGCTTCCAGCTCGCCGACCATATTCGGGTCGCGGGCGCGAGCCTCGATAACGGCTTGCTCCATGTCGACCTCGTCCGCGAGGTCCCGGAGGCCCTCAAGCCCCGCAAGATCGAGATCGCGAGCGGCGCTCGGCCGCAGGTTCTCGAGCAAAAAGCGGCGGCCTGATACCGAAGAATTTTCGCGACAACGGGCGGCCGTCTGGCCGCCCGTTTCCTTTCGGGCTTACTGCAGCGTGCGGCCGAGCGCGTTGGCGAGCACGAGATAGAGCTTGCCGACATCGGCGGTAACGAACGTCGCGCCCATGACATCGGCGCGATCGACCGCGCGCGCCTGCGCCAACAGTTGCTCGAATTGGTCCATGTAGCGCAGCGCCTGCTCGCGGAACGAGGAATCCGTTTCGAATTTTTCCTTGATGACCCCGCTGCTTTGCTTTTCCTGGAGCTGCAGGATGTAGCGCGCGAAGACGCCGCGCTCGCCGCTGTGAAAGCGCTTCCATATCGTATCCGGCACCGGCTGGTCGAGCACGCGCGCGAGATCGACCGACAGCGATTGCAAGGTCTCGATGATGAAGGTGGCCGATTTGAGAAACGCGTCCTGCTGGTTGGTTTGCGCTTGATCGCGCATGCGCTGCGCGAGCTCGGCGGCGTCGCCCGCAGCCTTCAAGAAGATCTGCGTCTGGTTGCGGAAGAGCTCGCTCGCTTCTTTCGCCCGGCTGCCGGCCTGCTCGGCGGCGCCGACGAGCGTTGCGGATTGGCCATGATAGATCTCGGCGATGTCCCGCAGCCGGTCGACGGCGAGATCGGTCGCGGCGTTGAGCTCGGCCGCCTGGTCGCGCAAGACGACCCGCGCCGCCTCGACCCGGGCATTCGCCTGCTCGAGGAGGCCGTTGAATTCGAGAATCTGGCGGTGAACGAGCCGCGCCGCCTCGTCGCGGTGCTGGGTCATGGCATCGCTCGCCGACGAGAAGGTCGATATCTGCCCATGCGCCGCCTCGGCAAGCTCTTGCAGCCGCTTCGACACCGTGCCGGTAGCATCGGCGATCGCGCCGAAATGCTCGTTGAGCATGCTGCGCGCGCTTTGCATCCGCCCGACCGTCTGCTCCACCGCGGCCGACAGATCCTGCACCTGCTGGCGGAAGGCGGCGCCGACGTCGCGCAAGGTGGCGCCCGCCGCCTCGCCCGCCGCGCCGATGCCGACGCTCGTCTCGTCGAATTGCTTGGCGAGATCGACGAGCTGCGCGCTCGCTTTTTCCGCCGCCTGATCCAGCAACCGCGTGTGATCTTCGAGGACGGTCGAGCGCTCGACGATGCGCTGTACCGCGGCGACGGTCATCTCTTCGATACCGCGGCTGCGATCGGCATAGAGCCGCGAGATATCCTCGGCGCGGAGGGCGGATTTATCGGCGGCGTCGTGAATCGCCTCGGCGCCGGTCTTGAGCGTCGCCTCGATCCCCGTTCCCAGCGCGCCGATATGCTCGGCGGCGCGGCCCATCTCGGCAAGCTGGCGTTGCAGCAGCCCCCCAAGGGTTTCGGATTGCACCGCGACACGCTGCGCCGCCTCCTGCAGGCGCTCGACATGGCTTTCGAGCGCGCCGTTCGCGATGTTCGCACGCTCGATCGAATCCGCCGAAATGCGCGCCAGCAATTGCGACTGCTGCTCGAGGACGGCGCGCGTCTCGCCCGTTTGGGTCTCGAGCGTGCCGCGCGCCGCGTTGAAATGCGCAACCTCTTGCGCGAAGGCGTCGTGCAGCTGCTCGACCTGATGCGCAACCTGCGTTCCGGTGTCGCGTAGCGACGCGATCTCGCGGCCGAGCAGCTGCGCGACGCCTTCGAGCCGTGCGCGCGCCTCGTCGGCGATCTGTGCCAACTCGACGACGCGCGTCTGGATGGCGCCGCCGGCGCGCTCCATATCCCCGGCCGCCGCGATGGTGGTCGATCGGAGATCGCCGATGCGCGCCGTCGCGCCGTCGCTCGCCGCCGAAATCGTCGCGCCGCTTTCCGCGAGCGCTTCCATCGCGACGCGGACCTGCTGCGCACCGCTTTCGGACGCTGCCGCAATTTCCTGAACGATGCCGCCGCTCACTTCACGGACACGCGCGACAGCGTTGTCGCGCGCGGCGGCGATCGCCGGCCCGACTTCGGCGAGTGCCTCGACCACCGCGCGAATCTGCTGCGCGCCGTTCTCGGAAGCGGCCGCGACGTCGCGCACGATCTCGCCGACCGTCTCGCGAATGCGGCCCGTGCGCGTCTCGGCGGCCACCACGATGGCGTCGCCTTGCCGCGCCAATTCGGTCGCCGTCTCGCCGGCACGAGCCTCGACGCTGCCCAAAGCCTCGCGCAGCCGCGCCGATCCGGCTTCCGCTGCCGCCGCCGCGCTGTCTTCGAGACCCTGCATCGCCGCGCGTAAGCGAACGATGACGCTTTCGAGGACGCTTGCGGTCTCGCCGGCGCGGGCCTCGAAATTGGCCAGCGCCTCGCCGACACGCAGCCGGCCGCCTTCGGCCGCGGCCGCGGCGCGTTGCTCGATGCCGCTGATCGCGGTCTGAAGGTCGCCGGCGAGCGCCTTCAGCCCCGCTTCGGTCGCGGCGGCGCGCGTCTCGAAATTTGCCATCACGTCGTGCAGACGGCCCGACCCCTGTTCGGCGGCTTTGGCGGCGATCTCCTCGAGATCGCCCAGCGCCGCGCGGGCACGGGCGACGCTCGCATCGACGGCATCGGCCATATCGGCGCCGCGCCGGGTCAAAGCGGCCTGCGCCTCGGCCGCGCTCTCTTCGAGCGCGCTCAAGACGCCGCGAATATCCGCCGCACCGCTTTCCGCAGCCGCGCGGGCGCGGTCGCCGATGCTGCCCGCAAGCCCGGCAAGGCGAGCGGCGCTGTCTTCGGCGATCGCGAGAATGTCGCCGCTACGCTGCGTCAAGGTCGCGGCCGCCGCGCCGGCATCCTGGTCGAGCGCCGCGATCGCTTCGCGGACGCGCGTGATGCCCGCCTCGGCATTGGCCGCCGCCTGCTCGGTCACGCCGTTGATCGCGCCGATCTGCTGCTGGAGATGCTCGCCGGCGCGATCGATGTGCTCGCCGCTCTGGCGCGCCGCGGACATGACCGCCTCGGCCTGGCTGGCAAAACCGACTCCGACATCGCGCAGCCGTGCCAGCGCTTCCCCCGCGATTCGTGCGAGCGTCTGCCCCTGCTCGGCGAGGGCGGCATTGGCGCTATCGGCCTGGCGCAGCGTGTTCTGCGCTTGCTCCGTAAGGGCGGCACCGGCCTGTGCGAGCCGCGCGCCGACCTCATCGGCACGCGCGCTGGCCTCGGCGGCGGCCGTCAGCAGCGTCGTTGCCTCGCCGCGCAACAACGAACCGGTACGCTCCGACGCCGCCAGCGTCTCGCGCGCCACGGAATCGAACCGCGCATCGGCTTCGGCAAGCAGGCGCTCGATGGCGGCGCGATGCGTCGCCAGACGTTCGACAGCGCCGTCGCCGGCCGACGCGATCATCGTGGCGAGCGTGCCGCTTTGCGCCGCCATGCGCTCGGCCGCCGCGGCGACTTCGCGGGCGACGCGCTCCGACGCGCCGTCGAAACGGCTTGCCGCGGTCGCGGCGGCGGCGTCGACGGCCGTGCTGACGGCTTGCCCCAGAGCCGCGGCCCGTTCCATCACGCGCGCGCTCGAAACCTCGATCGCGCGATCGACCGCCTGCTGCACAGCCGCGACATGGGCGCGCAGCCGGTCCGTCGCCGCGCTCAAATCGCGGCCTGCCGCGCGCAGAATCGCAGCGCACTCGTCTGCCAAAGTCTCGGTCAGCTTCGACAGCGGCTCGATCGCCGCGGCAATATCGCCGCGCACATATTCGGCGCGCGCGACGGCATCGTTGACGCTCGACACCGCGTCGGCGACGACGCTCGCCAGGCTTTCGCTTGTCGCTTTCAAGCGCATGGCGGTCGAATCGCCGGCTTGGTTGAGCTCTTCGAGCTGACGGCGGATCGCGAGCAGCGCTTCCTGGGCATGCTCGTCGACGCGGAGCGGCGCGACCTGGATGCGATCGACCTGTTGGGCGATGCGCGTCGACACGCGCTCGAGTTGCGCCGCGCGCTCGTAGGCGCCGGCAATCGCCCAGACCGCGGCGATGGGCAAGACGACGGCGAGAACGACGAGCGCGAGTTCGTTGGGCAAGAGCGACGGCAGGACGCTCCAACCGACAAAGAAGCTGATATAGCCGATGCAAAGGAGAAGCCAGACCGCGGCGAAAACCGGTCCCGTAACAAACCGACTCGACAAGCGCACCGCCAAAGAGCCGCTCCCCTCTCCGCGCCTCAGCGCGATCCGCACCCCGGGCACGAAGAGTCGCTCATCCCTAGAAGCGCGTCAACTTTGAGCGAGAATCCGGCCGAGGGCGCGCCGCATTTGATCGGGCACCGGCACCGGGCGGCGCGTCGCGCGATCGACATAGACATGGACGAAATGACCGGCGGCAGCCGGCGCATCATCCGATTGGCGGAAGATCGCGATCTCGTAGCGCACGCTGCTGTTGCCGAGTCGGCCGACGCGCAAGCCCGCCTCGATCACGTCCGGAAAGGCGAGCGGCTTGAAATAGCGGCAGAGGGTCTCGACCACCAAGCCGATCACCGGGCTCTTTTCGATATCGAGTCCGCCCTCGGCGATCAGGTACCGGTTCACCACCGTGTCGAAAAACGAGTAGTAGACAACATTGTTGACGTGACCGTAGACGTCGTTGTCCATCCAGCGCGTCGGAATGGTGAGGAAGTGCTTGTAGTCAGCGCGCTGTGGTGGCGCGGGCTTGTCGCCCGGCGCGGCGCCGGCCTCACTGGGCAACCCAGCCGCCATCGATCGAATAGGCCGAACCGGTAATCGTCGCCGCGGCATCGCCGCAGAGAAACACGGTCAGGGCGGCGATGCCTTCGGGCGTCGAGAAAGCCAGCATCGGCTGCTTCTCGCGCAGGAACTCCTCTTTGGTCGCGTCGATCGAGCGGCCGGTCTCTTTGGCGCGCGCCGCTATCTGCGCTTCGACGAGCGGCGTCAGCACCCAGCCGGGGCAGATCGCGTTGCAGGTGATGCCGTGATTGGCATTCTCGATCGCCGTGACCTTGGTCACGCCGACGATGCCGTGCTTCGCCGCGACATAGCCGACCTTCTCGGCGCTGGCGACGAGGCCGTGCGCCGAGGCGATGTTGACGATGCGGCCCCAACGCCGCCTTTTCATGCCGGGCAGCGACGCTTTGGTGGCGTGGAACGCGGCCGAGAGATTGATCGCGATGATCGCGTCCCATTTATCGTCGGGGAACTGATCGATCGGCGCGACGTGCTGGATGCCGGCATTGTTGACGAGGATGTCGCAAGCGCCGAGCTCGCGCTCCGCCAGCGCAACCATCTCGCGGATCTCGGCCGGCTTCGACATATCCGCCGGCGAATAGGCGACTTTGACACCATGCTCCTTGGCGAGACCGGCACGCAGCTTCTCGATCGCCGCCTTGTCGCCGAAGCCATTGAGCATCAGCGCGCAGCCTTCGGCGGCCAGCGCCCGCGCGATGCCGAGGCCGATGCCGCTGGTCGAGCCCGTGACGATCGCCGCTTTGCCTTTGAGCGCCATCTTTTGCTACTTCTTAAACAGGCTTTTTAAACAGGCTTTCGGCGCCGCCGCGCTGCTTGCGCTTGGCGGCGATTTCGCCTTTCACGCGCAAGATCTCGGCTTCGAGCTCGCCGATATATTCCTCGAGCTCGGCGATCGCGAGCGGCGCGAGATCGCGCAATTGCGGCTTCTTGCGGAGCGGTTCAAGATCGTCGTCGTCCACGGCTCGTCT
>DATGLO010000227.1:0-3925 GCA_035294105.1 Allostellaceae bacterium | reverse complement strand
GAGGATTTGCCCGATCCGCTCAGCCCGGTGATGACAACCAGGCTGTCGCGCGGCATATCCACATCGACATTTTTCAGATTATGTTCGCGGGCGCCGCGAACGCGGATGTATTGCATGGCGGGAAAATAGGGGCGCGGAACCTGCTTGGCAATGTTCCGTTTCTGTTCTAGACTATCGAATAGCCACAACAATCCCTTGGGAGCACTTACATGGCCGGCAGCGTCAACAAAGTCATTCTCGTCGGCAATGTCGGGCGCGATCCCGAAATCCGCTCGACCCAAGACGGCTTGCGCATCGCCAACATGTCGCTCGCGACCTCAGAGCAGTGGCGCGACCGCGCTTCCGGCGAGCGCAAAGAAAAGACCGAGTGGCATCGCGTCGCCGTGTTCAACGAACGGCTCGTCGATGTGATCGAAAAATATGTGAAGAAGGGCGCAAAGCTTTATATCGAAGGCCAGTTGCAGACGCGCAAATGGACCGACAAGGAAGGTCAAGAGCGCTACACCACGGAGGTGGTGCTCGGCCGCTTCAACGGACAGCTGACAATGCTCGATGGCCGCAGCGGCGGCGGTGAGGGCTTTTCTGCCGGAGGCCCGGATGATGACATGGCGCCTGCGCCCCGGGCGGGCGGCGGTGCGATGAGCCGCGGCGGCGCCGGTCGTGCGCCGGCGAGCCAGGATCTCGACGACGAGATTCCGTTCTAAACTTTTGTCGTGAGCGGTTCGCGCTGCGCCGCCGCTCCGGTTGCGCGGTCGCCGGCTTTGTGAGCTAAATACGTCCGCCGCTCGACGATGATCGGGCGCGGATTTTCCTCGACGGGAGGGAGCGATGACGAAGCGCAAAGAGGCGACCGAAGTTGGTCGCCGCGGTTTCCTCAAAGGTGCGGCTCTGGCCGGTGCGGCGACGACGATTGCTGCGCCGCTTGCGGCGAAGGCCGAGCCGCTTGCGCCGAAGCGCGTGAAGGCGCCGCAAGGCGTTTCCGAGATCCAGAAGGTCGCCGAAACCGGCGCGCCGGCTCAGATCGCCGATCTGCCGCCGGGCGCCTCCAATCTCGTTTCGCCGACCAGCGGCTCCGACTTCATGGTCGATTGCTGGAAGTCGGTCGGCATCGAATATCTCGCGGCGATGCCGGGATCGAGTTTCCGCGCGCTGCAAGAATCCTTCATCAATTACGGCAAGAACACCGCGCCGAAATGGATTGAGTGTCTCCACGAGGAGATTTCGGTGGCGATGTCGCAAGGCTATGCCAAGGTCGAAGGCAAGCCGATGCTGAACCTCGTTCACGCGACGGTCGGCCTGCAACACGCATCGATGGCGATCTACAACGCCTATGCCGACCGCGTTCCGGTCTGCGTCGTCACCGCCAACATCGCCGATACGACCCTGCGCCGTCCCGGCGTCGAGGCCGATCATACCGTGCAGGACGGCGCGGTGATCGTTCGCGACTATACGAAATGGGACGATTCGCCCGCCGGCTTGCAGCACTTCGCTGAGTCGACGGTCCGCGCCTACAAGATCGCAACCACGCCGCCGATGGGACCGGTGCTGCTCGTCGCGGACAGTGCCTTGCAGGAAGATCCGATCCCGGAAGACGCCAAGCTCGAAATCCCGAAGCTGCCGCGTTTTTCGGCAGCGCAAGGCGACGATGCCGCGGTGGCGGAGCTCGCGAAGATGCTCGTCGCGGCCGAGAACCCGGTGATCATGGCCGATCGCGGCAAGCCCGGCCCGGACGGCGTGATGTCGCATCTCATCGAGGTCGCAGAGGCGCTGCAATGCGCCGTCGTCGATATCGGTGGCCGCATGAATTTCCCGACGATGCATCCGCTCAATCAGAGCGACCGCCGCGGGGCGGTGCTGGCGCAAGCGGATCTCGTCGTCGGGATCGACATGACCGACTATTGGGGTACGATCCATTCGTACAAAGATCAGCTCCATCGCACGTCGCGGCCGATCCTGAAGCCCGGCACCAAGACCGTGTCGCTGACGGCGGACGACCAGTTCCTCAAATCGAACTATCAGAACTTCCAGCGCTTCACCGGCGTCGATTTCGAGATCAGCGGCGATGGCGCCGCGACGATGCCGTTCCTCGTCGAGGCGGTGAAGAAGGCGCTGCCTGCCGACAAGAAGGCGGCCTATGAAGCGCGCGGCAAGAAGCTCGCGGAGGCGCGGCAAGCTTCGTACAAGGCGGCGCAGAACGAAGCGGCTTCGGGCTGGGACGCGACGCCGATCAGCACCGCGCGCCTTTGCATGGAACTCTACAACGCCATCAAGGACGCCGACTTCTCGCTCACGAACGCGACGCAGCCCGGCGGCTACTGGGCGCACAAGCTGTGGAAGCTGGACAAGCCGCATCATTGGCTCGGCGATGCCGGCGCTTACGGCGTCGGCTATGGCGCGGGCGGCAGCATCGGCGCGGCGCTCGCCAATATGAAGCATGGCCGGCTGTCGGTCGCGATCATGGGCGACGGCGAGTTCATGGTCGGGCCCGGATGTCTCTGGACCGCGGCCAAGTACCAGATCCCAATCCTCATGGTGATGCACAACAACCGTTTCTATTTCCAGGAGGTGATGCATCTCCAGGCGATGGCCGAGCGGCACATGCGCGATCCGAAGACGGCGAAGATCGGGACCGAAATCGCCGATCCGAATATCGACTACGCGAAGCTCGCCCAGAGCATGGGCGTGCAGGGCTTCACCGTGACCGACCCGGCGAAGCTCGGCGGCGTGCTGCAGCAAGCGGTCGCGATGGTGAAAAAGGGCGAGCCGATCCTCGTCGATGTGGTTTCACAAGGACGTTGAGGGGGAGGACATGCGGGTTGGTACCGTGGCCGCGGCGGCGGCATTGATGGCTTTTGCCACCGCTGCCCCGGTGCAAAATGCTGGGGCGCAAAATTCGGGGGGCCAACAGGCCGCGCCGCAGGGCGATGCCAAGGCCGGCCAGCAGCTTTTCCTCGCCGATGGCTGCTGGGAGTGTCACGGCACGGTCGCGCAAGGCGGTGTCATCACCGGCCCGCGTCTTGCGCATACGGCACTGCCTGAAGCGGCGGTGCTGCAACAGCTGCGCGTGCCGCAGAACGCGATGCCGCCTTACGAGGCGTCGGTGGTCTCGGACAAGCAGGTCGCGGATATTTACGCTTGGCTCGAATCGCTGCCCGCGCCGCAAAACGCGGCCAGCATTCCGCTGCTCAATCAGCCGATGCCACAGCCCTGATCGATCTCTATCCGAAGCTTTCGCCGCCGCTTGGAAAGCCGCCTGCGGCGAATCGTTTTTGCACGATTTTGCAGTGCGGAATCGACGGCGCGTTTAAGCCGTGCTGCGAGGCGTTTTCGAGTCGCTTAAATCGCTCGAGACTTGCACCGTAAATAATTGATTTTAAAACATAATATTTTCCGATCGCAACCGAGCCACATCGCTAGAATCATGGTCGTGCTCGATTGCTGATGAGGGCAAAATTCGCTAAGGTTTTTTGACAATTTGGCCGGCGATTTCGTCGGCTTCCTGCCTCGCGAACATCCGCTTTCGGAAACGAATTTTGGCCGACACACCTGCGCCGCCGCCGCTCGACATTACGCCCGTCGCCATCGAAGAAGAGATGAGGCGCTCCTATCTCGATTACGCGATGAGCGTGATCGTGTCGCGCGCGCTCCCGGACGTGCGCGACGGCCTCAAGCCGGTGCACCGGCGCATCCTTTATTCGATGCACGAGCAGGGGCATACGCCCGACAAGAAATATGTGAAGTCCTCGCGCGTCGTCGGCGACGTGATGGGTAAATATCACCCGCATGGCGACCAGGCGATCTACGACGCGCTGGTGCGCATGGCGCAGGACTTCACGCTGCGCGTTCCCCTCATCGACGGGCACGGCAACTTCGGCTCACTCGACGACGGTCCGGCGGCGGCGCGGTACACCGAGGCGCGTCTTGC
>DATGLO010000226.1:0-3136 GCA_035294105.1 Allostellaceae bacterium | reverse complement strand
GATATTGGTCAGGACCAGCACGAAATACGGCACAGTCAGCAGATAGAGCGCGTATTGCAGCGACCACGACAGCGCGTAGCCGAGGACGATCGGGCCAATGACTGACGAGATGCGGCCCATTGCCGAGGCCCAGCCGATGCCGTTGCTGCGGATACGTGTCGGGTAGAACAGCGCCACCGTGCCGTTGAGCGAGGTATGCGTGCCCGAGCAGAAGCCATGCGCCGTGACCGCCGCGGCGATGATCGCCAATTGCGACATGCCGGGCGTGCCGAGGACGAAGATCGCGGTGATCGCAACGAACGCGGAAACGACGCTGGCGAGCGGCCCGATCTTGTCGAGCGGCCGCATGAGGCAAAGCGAGACGAAAATTCCGGCGGCATTCGCATAAGAAACCGTGCTCAAGGCGGTGAACGACGAAAGGCCCTTGTCCTGCAGCACGACGGCCATCCAGTTGGCGAGGGTGATGTAGGTGAAGCCCTCGACGAAATAAGCGGTCCAGAGCAACACCGTCGCGAGGCGCTGCTCGCCCTTGAGCAATTCGCCGACCATCAGCCCTTTGGGTTTTTCCTCGCGGCGAACGACGAAACGCGTATCGGGCGCGAAAAGGCGCTGCGGCGCCAGGCGCTGCGCACGCTGCCGCAATGCCGGCGCGTCCGGCTTGTGAAGCGCGAGGAAGGTGAGCGATTCCGGCAGGAGAAACACGAGCAGCACGCTGAGCGCCAAGCCGCCGAAGCCCGCCGCATAGAACACGATCGGCCAGCCGAAGGTCGGGATGAGATGCGCGCCGACGAGGCCGACGATCGCGCCGCCGGCTGGAAAACCGAACAGCGCTGTCATCGCGAAGCTGGCGCGGTAGCTTTTCGGTGCCGATTCCGCGAGCAGCGCCAAGGTCGTCGGCATCACCCCGCCGAGGCCGATGCCGACCAGGAAGCGGAGGTAGAGAATCTGGTCGAGCGAGGTCGCGAGCGCGATGAGGATCGACGGAATCGCGTAAACGAGGCAGGCCCAGATCGAACCGAGCTTGCGCCCCCAGCGGTCGCCGACATAGCCGAAGACCCAGCAGCCGACGAGAATGCCGGCGTAGTTGGCGCCGAAAATCACGCCCATCGCGCTTTTTTCGCCGTGAAAGGCGTGCAGCAGCGAGGGCGCGGCGACACCCGTCGTGCTCATATCGAAGCCGTCGATGAACAGCATCATCGCGCTGAGGACAAGGATGATCAGATGCTGCCGGTTGAGCTTGGCATCGGCCACCAGCTCGGAAATATCGATGGTTGCCTCGCTCATGATCCTCCTTCGCGCCGCCACCGGCTGTGGCGGCCGGGCGTTGCGCATCCTAATATCGGCAAAAGCATAGCAGGAGGAAACGATGGCCGCGAATGCGCCTGGAACACCCTATGAGGGGCCGATCGAGCTCGGCATGGTGTTCGATTTCGAGCCCGGCAAGAAACACGCCTATGAACGCCTGAC
Organism: Allostellaceae bacterium; assembly: GCA_035294105.1. Taxonomy (GTDB): domain Bacteria; phylum Pseudomonadota; class Alphaproteobacteria; order ATCC43930; family CGMCC-115725; genus CAIKMD01. Next base: position 1,669 of record DATGLO010000226.1, on the reverse strand, counting down.
CATTACGCGCCGCCAAGGGAAGCATATCTGGGCGTACGGCCGCAGCGGCGAGACCTATCACGACGAGGACGATTTCCGCAAAGTCGTGGTTTTCGTCGCCGACAAGCCGATCCTCAAGAAGAAGCCGGTGCCGGTACCGCTCGCCGGCCGCTACGAGGGCCCGATCGAGCTCGGCATGGTGTTCGATTACGAGCCCGGCAAGAAGCACGCCTATGAGCGGCTGACGATCACGAAGCGACAGGGTGAGAACATCTGGGCGCGCGGCCGCGGCGGCGAAAGCTTCCACTACGAGAACGAGTTCCGCGATTGCGTCGCCTTCGTGCCGCCGGATAAGCGGTAACGGCTCAGCGCGTCTCGATCGGCGCCATCGTCAGCGCGCCGGGCGGCGCGAGCAGCAGCGCGGCGCGCGTGACGCTCTTGCGCCAGAGGGCGATCCAGCGCGTCGGCAGCAGCGTATCGGTAGTATCATCGTCTTCGTCGCCGTGGCCGCTCAGGCGCGCGACGATCGCCTCGATCTCCGTCTTTTGCGGCGGATAAATTTTCAGCGTCACGTCCTCGCCGGGCGCGACCCCGGCCGCTTGCTTTGCGAGATCGACAGCGGTCTCGAAACCACCAAGCTGGTCGACGAGGCCGTGCGATTGCGCATCGATGCCGCTCCAGACGCGGCCTTTGGCGACGGCCTCGACCGCGTCGTCGCTCAGCTTGCGGCCTTGGGCGACGCGATGCTTGAAGCCGGCATAGATGTCGTCGAGCACGGCATTGAGCCGATCGCGCTCCGCGGGCGTGAAATCCTCGAACAGGCTGAACATGCCGGCATTGGCCCCGGTCTGCAGCGCTCCCGTGCTGGCGCCGAGCTTTTGCAAGAGTCCCGCGGCGACGGGCTTGCCGGCGACGACGCCGATCGATCCCGTCAAGGTCGCGGGCTCGGCGACGATCTTGTCCGCCGGCGCGGCGATGTAATAACCGCCCGAGCCGGCGACATCGCCCATGCTGACGATCACGGGCTTGCCGGCCTGATGCGCGCGATGCACCGCGGCCCAGATCGTTTCGGCCGCGGTCGCCGAGCCGCCGGGGCTATCGATGCGGAAGATGATCGCGTGCACGTTCTTGTCTTCCTGCGCGAGGCGGAAGGCGCGCACGATTTCATCGGTCGCCGATTCATTGCCGGTCAGCACGTTGCCGCCGTCGCCGCCGCCGCGCGCGATGAGGCCGGTCGCGTAGATCAGCGCGACCGTCGGCCCCGATTGATGCGCTTCGCCGGCCCGGTCGCGGTAATCGCCGAGCGAGACGAGCTTCGAGGCGGCGCTGAAGCTCGCAATCGCGTCTTCGCGGGTACCGACGTGATCGACGAGGTGCGCTTTCAAGGCCTCGTCGGTCAGAAGCGGCGCGCGATCGATCAGCGGCTGCAAGGTGGCTGGATCGATTTTGCGGTCGGCGGCGACGTCCATGAGGATTTTCCCGTTGATCGAATCGAGCAAGGCTTGCAATTCCTCGCGCTCGGGATCGGTCATCTGTTTTTCGGTGAACATGTTCGCCGCGTCTTTGAATTCCTCGCGGTGCTCGAAATCGGGCGTGATGCCGAGCATGTCGAGCGTGCCGCGCAGATAGGGCATCTCGATGCGCAAGCCGACGAGTCCGACGAGCCCCATCGGCTGCAGCCAGATCTCGT
>DATGLO010000225.1:0-3995 GCA_035294105.1 Allostellaceae bacterium | reverse complement strand
GGTCCTGATCGTCGGTGCCGGACCGATCGGGCTCGCCCTTGCCGGCGATCTCGGCCGGCGCGGCATCGACTGTCTTGTGATCGAGCAAAGCGATGGCGTCGTCTATCATCCCCGAGCCACTGCGATCAATGCGCGGACGATGGAGCTCTTGCGCCGCTTCGGCGTCAGCGAGCGCGTGAAGCGCGACGGCACGCCGCCGGATTTTCCGCATACCGCGCTTTACCTCACCGGCTTCAACGGCTTCGAGATCGCGCGCATCGAGCGGCCGAGCCATGGCGGCTCGGCGCCGTCGCCGATCAGCCCGGAGCGGCCGCAGCGCTGTAATCAGATCTGGTTCGACCCGATCCTGTTGGATTACGCCAAGAGCTTCCCCAATGTGACGATCCGCCATCGCTGCCGCTTCGAGGCGCTGCGTGAAGACGGCGAGCATGCCGTTGCCACCGCCCGCGATCTGACAAGCGATCAGGAAATCACGATCGTCGCGCAATACGTCGCCGATTGCAGCGGCAGCCACAGCCGCCTGCGCCGCCAGCTCGGCGTCGAGATGCGCGGCACCGGAGGCCGCGAGGCCGATACCGAATACCACCTCAGCGCGTTCATGCGGCTGCCCGAACTCTGGAAGCATCACGACAAGGGCAAGGCGGCGCTGACCTTCTTCATCGACGAGCGCGGCAATTGGCGCAACCTCGTGATGCTCGACGGCAAGGAGCTTTATCGCTACGGGCTCGACGGCAAGGAGCTCTACGACAATCCCGAGGCGGTCGACGTCAAGGCGCTCTTCGAAGACGTCGCCGGCCCGAACATCCCTTACGAGGTGCTGTCGGTGCTGCGCTGGAGCGCCGCGGATGTCGTCGCCGATAAATATCGTATCGGCCGCGTGTTCTTCGTCGGCGATGCGGCGCATCAAAACCACCCGTCCGGCGGCTTCGGCCTCAACACCGGCATGGGCGATATGGACAATATCGGCTGGAAGCTGGCGGCGACGGTGCAGGGCTGGGGCGGCGAGCATCTGCTCGACAGCTATGAGATCGAGCGTCGGCCGATCGGGTTGCGCAACATCAACCAGGCCTGGCTCGGCCATGCCGACAACCGCGACCGACCGACCCATCCTGAAATTCGCAAGGACACGCCGGCTGGTGCCGCCGCGCGTGCTCAGATGCGCGAGCAGATCCTCGCCTCGCAGCCTGCGATGGTGCTGACCGACGGGATCGCCTTGGGTTATCGTTACGAGGGCTCGCCGATCGTCTGGCCCGACGGCAGCGCGCCGACGCCCGATCACCCGACGGTCTACCAGCCGACCTCGCGACCGGGATCGCGCGCGCCGCATGCCTGGATCGAGCCGGGGAAAAAATCGACGGTCGATCTTTTCGGCGGCGGCTTCGTGCTGTTGCGCTTCGGCAACGACGCGCCCGACGGCGCGCCGATCGAGCGCGCTTTCCGCGAGCGCCAGATGCCGATCGCAACGATCGTCATCGCCGATCCCGCGATTGCCGCGCTATATGAGAAGAAGCTGGTGCTGGTGCGGCCGGACGGACACGTCGCCTGGCGCGCCGATGCGATGCATCAGGACCCGCTGAGCCTCGCCGACCGCCTGCGCGGCGCCAGCGAATAAATCGGCGGCCGAAGAATCGGCCGAGGAGGACCCGCGATGAAGTGCGTCGAGATCGTCGCCACCACCGGCTTTGAGGGTTTGCGCATCGCCGAGCGGCCGATGCCCAAACCGGGGCCCCGGCAGGTACTGGTGCGGATGCGCGCCGCTTCCTTCAACTGGCGCGACATGATGATCCTCAAAGGCGGCTATATGCGGCCGATCCCGCTGCCGCGGATTCCGCTATCCGATGGCGCCGGCGAAGTGGTCGAATGCGGCGCCGAGGTCAAACGCGTGAAGCCCGGCGACAAAGTCTGCGGCACATTCTTTCAGACCTGGATTGCCGGACCGGTCTTCGCGCAAATCCAGGACGCGGCGCTGGGCGGCACCGCCGAAGGCGTGCTGGCGGAATACGCGCTCTTGGACGGCGACGGCGTTATCGCCTTTCCGGATCACCTTTCTTTTGCCGAGGCCGCAACCTTGCCTTGCGCCGGCCTTACCGCGTGGCACGGCCTCATCGAAGCGGGCGGATTGCGTGCCGGCGAGACGGCGCTGCTGCTCGGGACCGGCGGCGTTTCGGTCTTCGGCTTGCAATTCGCGCGCGCCGCCGGCGCCAACGCGATCATCACCTCGTCGAGCGATGAAAAGCTCGCGCGCGCCAAAGAGCTCGGCGCGACCGGGACGGTCAACTACGCGAAGAACGCGAAATGGGCCGATGCGGTGCGCGAGCTCACGGGCGGGCGCGGCGCCGATGCGACGCTCGATGTGGTCGGCGGCGAATCGTCCAAATCGGCGCTCGAAGCTTTACGCCATGGCGGCCATGTCGCCGTGATCGGCGCGCGCTCGGGCGTTGCCGGCGATCTCGATCGGCGCTTCGTATTGCAGAAAGGATTGCGCGTCACCGGCATCAATGTCGGCAGCCGCGCCATGTTCGAGGCGATGAACCGAGCCATCGCCGCCGCGAAGCTGAAACCGGCCGTGAACAAGACGTATCCGATCGACGATGCGATCAACGCCTATAAGGAATTCGCCACCGGCCGCCATTTCGGCAAGATCGTGGTGACGATTTAACCTAACGCCGGCGTTTTCGCGACCGCTTCGAGCATCGCGGCCAGCGCCGCATCGTTGCTGACCGCGCCGAGTGCGGCTTTGGCGAGCCCTTCGGCGTTCGGGGCGGCGATCACCGGGTCGGCGAGACGATGGAATTTCGCGACGAGCTCGGCCTCGCCGAGCGTTCGTGCCGGATCGCCGAGCGCGTCCGTGACGAGGACGGACGCGGTCTCGCCGTCCGCGAGCTTTGCTTCGACCCGCGCCGGATAGACCGCGGGGAAATACGCGGCGAGCGCGGGATCGGCGGCGATCTCGACCTTGGGCATGAAGGCGGCGATCTTCGCATCTTGCGACAAATCCGGCCGCACCACGTCGTCGAGCAGATCGGGCCGATAGGCGACGAGCGCCAGCTGATAGGCCGTGTTGAGAATCCGCTCGACCCGCCCCTTGGTGTGGCGCATGCCGATCATCCCGGCATAGGCGGGCGGCACGCTGACCTTCACCGCAGCGATCTTGTCCGCGGCGACACGGCCAAGCAGCTGCCGGAAGCCGTCGATTGCGGCGGTGTTCTGCTTCGCCGCGCAGAACGGCTTGTAGCTGATGGCGGCGATGGCGCCTTCGCCCTCGCGCGGCGCAATGAGCGGCGCCGGATCGAGCGCGATCCCGTGGCTGCGCTGCAGCCAATCGCCGTCGAGGAGCGCATGGTCGCCGCGATAGCCTTTCGCTGCGGCGAGCGCCGCCCAGACGCCGGCACGCGCCGCCTGGCCCAAAAGCACAAAGCGACCGTTGCCGCCGCCGGCCGCGCCGCTGGTCAGAGCGAGCGCCAGCGCGATCGCATCGGCGGTCTGCGAAGCGTCGAGGCCCAGCAACGGCGCCGCGGTCGCCGCCGCGCCGACCGGACCCGAGAACAAGGTCGGCCAGATGCCGCGATAGAGGATGGTCGCGCCCAAAATTGCGAGCGAGAGCCGCGCCATCGCCTCGTAGCCTGTGGCAATGGCCCGAGCGAAGCGCTTCGCATCGCACGTGCCGAGCGCGCCCGCGACCGTCACCGCCACCGGCACCACCACCGAACCGACGGTCGTGCAGGATTGCATATGGATGTCGTCGATCTCGGTGCAGCGAACGATGGCGACGCGCTGCGCGACACGATCGAGAACATTGTCGAAAGCCGCCGCAAGGCCCGGCTGCGGAGCGGCGAGCTTTGCCGCGAGCGCGCTGTCCTCGGCGCGCGTGCCGCTCAGCCAGGCGCCCAGCGTATCGAGGAGATGGAGGCCGAGCTTCTCTTCGGCCCCTTGCGGCGGCGTCAAGATGAGGTCGGCGAAACGTTCGAGATCGGTCATGGCGAACCGCTTATTTC
>DATGLO010000224.1:0-4470 GCA_035294105.1 Allostellaceae bacterium | reverse complement strand
CGATGAGCAACGCCTCGACGTCGAGCGGATAGCCGGCATGAACGAAGGCCTCGGTCGCGTGAATCGCCGGCTTGTCCATCATCTCCATCCCGCCCGGGATGATGCCGGCCGCGATGATCGCAGCGACGCAAGCGCCGGCGCTTTCGTTCGAGGGAAAACCGATCAGCAGCGCGCGCGCCGCTTCAGGCTTTTTGAGGATGCGCACCGTCACTTCGGTGACGACACCGAGCAGACCTTCGGAGCCGATCATCAGCCCCAACAGATCGTAGCCTTCGGCATCCAAGTGCTTGCCGCCCAGCCGCAGCACCTCGCCGCTCATCAGCACGAACTCGATGCCGAGCACATTATTCGTGGTGAGGCCGTATTTGAGACAGTGCACGCCGCCGGAATTCTCGGCGACATTGCCGCCGATGGTGCAGGCGATCTGGCTCGACGGATCGGGCGCGTAATAAAAGCCGGCGCCTTGCACGGCGTTGGTGATGCCGAGATTGGTGACGCCCGGCTGCACCACGGCGCAGCGATTGGCGTAGTCGATCTCAAGCACGCGGTTGAATTTGCCCATGCCGAGGATGATGCCGTCGGCGAGCGGCAGCGCCCCGCCCGAGAGCGAGGTGCCGGCGCCGCGCGGCACGACCTTGATCCCCTCCGCCTGGCAATATTTCAGGATGCGCGCGACCTCTTCCGTCGAAGACGGAAGCACAACAAGCAACGGCAATTGCCGATAAGCGGTCAGTGCGTCGGTCTCATAGGCGCGCCGTTCCTCTTCGGGCAGGATGACCGCGTCGGCGGAGACGATCCGCTGCAACGCGGCGGCGATCGCGGCGCGGCGGTCGATGACGGTTTGATCGGGCGGAGGCATCAGCATCGATTACCCCCTAACGTGGCGGCACGGCGGCCGCCTCCGCGCTCAGCCCTGACGGGCTTTGAACCGCGGGTTGGTCTTGTTGATGACGTAGGTGCGGCCTTTGCGCCGCACAATCTTGCAATTCTTGTCGCGCTTTTTCAGCGTTTTCAGAGAGTTGGCGATTTTCATAACGGGACCTTCGGGAGGCGCAGACCATAGGGAACGGACTGCCTCAAGTCAACCGAAAGCGGCCCCATTCCGGCGGCGCCGACTGTCGATAGAGGCCGGCGAATGTTAAGCTTGCGCCATGCACCCCCGCCTGCTTCTCGCCGCTTCATTGTCGCTGCTCGTCCTTGGCACGGCGCACGCCGCCGACCCTGCGGCCGCGCTCTATAGCGACCCGCAATATGGCTTCAGCCTGCGCTATCCCCAAGGCGCATCGGTCGCGACCGGCGACCAGGCGGACGGGCAGTTCGATCTCGCCGGCACCACCGCGGTCGTCGTCAAGCTCGACGATGCTGCGTTCAAAGGAACCAATCTCGGCGAGGCCAGTGTCGGCGTCGGGATCAGCGACGATCCGACGACCGTCACCGCCTGCGCTGCCGGAACCCCGGCGCAGGGCGAGAAGGCGACGGGATCGGTGACGTTGGGCGGCGTCAAATTCAACCGCTTCACCTTCGAGGATGCCGGCGCCGGCAATCGCTACGGCACGACGAGCTATCGCGCGGTGAAGGACAAGCGCTGCTACGAGATCGTCGAGTTCCTGCATTGGTCGGCCATCGAGAATTACCCCGCCGGCGCGGTGAAGGCGTTCGATCGCGCGAAGGTCGACGCGGCGCTGCACGCGATCACGCGCAGCTTCGCCTTCACCGGCAAGCCGACCTGACCGGCCGGCCGAAGCCTCACGGCTTCGGAATATAAGCCTCGGTGTAGAGCTTCGACATGTCGGGCGTGCCGTCGACCAGCTTCAGGTCGACGAAGGCCTGCTTCAACGTTGCGATGCCTTCGGCATCGAACTTGCAGGTCTTCGTATACATCGGCAGCGTCAAATCATAATCCTTTGCCTCGACCGCCTCGGAATAGCCCGTGAGCTTCGCTTTGATCTTCACCACCTCGTCGCGATGCGAGCGGAGGTAGTCGAGGGTCTCGAGCCAGGCGGCGAGGAAGGCGCGGATCGCGGCGGGATTGCTTGAGACGAGCTTGTTCGAGGCAAAGAGCGCGCCCGAAACCGCGCTGCCCTGGAAATCGGCGACCGACATCAGCAGCCGGCCTGCCTTGTTCTCTTCCATGCTGTAGAACAGCGCCGCTTCGCCGACATCGCCGTCGACCTGATGCGCCTTGAAAGCGGCGACAATACCGGGCGCCGCATTGCCGATTGCCACACGGGTCATGCCGTCGGGCCCCCAACCCTCTTTGATCGAGAGCTGCTTCGCCAGCCAATCGGTCAGCGAGCCCGTGCTCGAGACGCCCATGATCTTGCCTTTGAGGTCCTTCGCCGTTTTTACCGGAGAATCCGCGGGCAGGCCGACACCGAGGAACGGAAAGGTCGAGGCGGATTCGCATATGCCGATCATCGGATCGCCCTTCGCGATGAACGCCATCTCGGTGCCGGCGCCGTCGCCGATGTCGATCGCGCCCGCGGCCATCGCCTGCGCCATCTTCGCGCCGCCGCTGAAGTCGACAATCTTGATGTCGAGACCGTGCTTTTTGAAAATGCCTTCTTGGAAGCCGATATTGACCGGTATGATCGGGTCGGCATTGGCCGAGGCCTTGCCGACGGTGAGCGTCGTATCCGCGAAAGCCGGCGAGACGCCGAGCGCGAATAGTCCCGCAGTCATAATCGCTGCACGAAATGCCTTCATTTTTGCCCTCCCTGACGCGGCGGCGGCTTTGGCATCCGCTCGCCCCCATCGATGTTATCACGAAGCCCGGGCTCGTGCGCCGGACTAAATCCGCTCGCGGTCCTCACCAGAAGGAATAATGCGCGATCGCCTCGAAGCGATAATATTTGAGCGCGCCGGATTCGAGGGCGGCGACGGTGCGCAACGAGGCCTCGGCTTCGGCAAGCACCGCCTCGGTCTGCGCCTCCGGCAAGCCCTTGATCTCGCCCGCGCGCATATAGCCGACCCAGGCGCCAACGATCTGCCGGCGATAGAGCGCGCTGATGTCCTCGGCGTGGCGAATCCCGTAACCGAAGCTGCGGAAGCAATCGGCATACTGCGCCGCGGTCCAGAGCGTCGGACGGCGCGGCTGCCGCTCTTGCCAGGCGCCGAGCGCGTCGCGTGCGCCGGCATCGCGATCGAGCACGAATTCCGTCAGCACGATTTGCCCGCGCGTCCTGAGCGATTGCCCGACGACGCGCAGGAAGCGCTCTTTTTCCGCGATCGCATAGGTCGCCTCGCGGCCGAGCGCTGCATCGAAGCGCGCCGCATCGAGCTCCAACGATTCCGGATCGCAGTTCTGGATCTTGACGAGATGGCCCGTGCCGAGCGCCGCCGACATCGCATTGCCGAGCTTGGCGCGATCGTAATCGCGCTCGAGCCCGGTCACCTTGGCATGCGACGCCTGCGCGATGGTGCGCGCCGGCCCGCCGAGCCCGGCCGCGAGATCGAGCAGCGCAGAGGCCGAGCCGAGACCGAACGGCGCGACGAGGCCGAGCACGAACGCGGCGTCGCCCGGGATGATGTACCCCCGCCCATAGAGGCGCTGGCGGATCGCGAGCGGATCGAGCGCCGCCGTCCGCGCGCCGGCCGCTTCGCCGCCGGCGGCAAGAGTGCGGCGCCGCCCGAGATCGCGCAGCCGCTCGACGAGTCCGGCGCGCCGTGCCGGCGGCCGAACGGGCGACACGATGGCCGGCGCGTGCAACGGCGGCGCGGCCGGCTTTGCGGGCGCGTCGTTACTCGCGGCCCGCTCGGCGTCGCGCGGCTCCAGCCATTTGATCGGGACGCGCTCCAGCGTCCCCGACGCATTCGCCATCATCCCCCCAACGTACTCGCGAGTTCGTCACGCGACCGGCGTCGCGCTTAGGCTTATTCTCCCGGCACTTCGGCGATTGCGCGCTTGCGGGCGCGCGGCGCGGCGGCCGCATTGACGCCGTGCGCCGTCATGAAACGCTTGATGTTGCGGCAGGCCTGGCGCAACCGCTCGCGATTCTCGACAAGCGCGATGCGCACGAAGCCTTCGCCGTATTCGCCGAAGCCGCCGCCCGGCGACACCGCGACATTTGCTTCCTCGAGCAGGATCTTCGAGAAACCGAGGCTGCCCATCTCGCGAAAAGCCGGCGGCACCGGCGCCCAGGCGAACATCGTCGCCGGCGGCGCGGGGATGTCCCAGCCCGCCTGACGCAAGCCTTCGACCATCACGTCGCGCCGCGCCTTGTAGCGCTCGCGGATTTCGGCGATGCATTCCTGCGGCCCGTTGAGCGCCGCCGTCGCCGCGACCTGGATCGGCGTGAAGGCGCCGTAATCGAGATAGGATTTGACGCGTGTCAGCGCCGCGATCAGCTTCTGATTGCCGACGGCGAAGCCGATGCGCCAGCCGGCCATCGAATAGGTCTTGCTGGTCGAGGTGAACTCGACCGCGATGTCTTTCGCGCCCGGCACTTGCAGCACCGATGGCGGCGGGTT
>DATGLO010000223.1:0-2642 GCA_035294105.1 Allostellaceae bacterium | reverse complement strand
GCGGCTTTTGGAAAACATTGGCCGCAATATCATCGTCGCGCCGCTTTACGGCGATCTGCCGCCGGCAGCACAAGACGCGGCGCTGTCACCGGCGCCGCAAGGCAAGATCAAGGTCGTGCTGGCGACCTCGATCGCCGAGACGAGCCTCACCATCGAAGGCATCAACATCGTGATCGACAGCGGCTTGGCGCGCGGACCGCGCTTCGATCCGGCGAGCGGCATGACGCGGCTCGTGACGACGCGCGTCTCGCAAGCGGCGGCGGCACAGCGCGCCGGCCGCGCCGGGCGGCTCGCGCCGGGAATTGCCTATCGGCTTTGGCCCGAGCGCGAGCAGGCACAGCTTGCGCCCTACGCGCCGCCGGAAATTCGCGAAGCCGATCTCGCGCCGCTGCTGTTGACGCTTGCGGCCTCGGGCAACAGCGATCCCGCCGCGCTTTCCTGGCTCGACCCGCCGCCGGCCGCCGCGCTGGCGCAGGCGCGCACTATATTGATAGAGCTGGGCGCGCTCGATGCCTGTGGGCGCATCACGCGCGCAGGCAAAGCGATGGCGGCGCTGCCGCTGCATCCGCGCCTCGCGCATATGGCCTTGCGCGCGAAAGAGCGCGGCCAGGGCCGGCTCGCCGCCGCGATCGCCGCGCTGCTGATGGAGCGCGACATCGTCCGCGCCGCGCCGTCAGCGCGCGATGCCGACCTGCGGCTGCGCCTCTCGCTGATGAGCGAGCGCGACGCGGCGCGCGATTTGCCCGCCGGCCTGTCGCTCGATCGCGGCGGGCTGCAGCGCGCCCGCGACGCCGCGCGCCAGATCGCGCGCTCGCTCAATGTCGATAGCGGCGAGAGCATCGACCCCGCCGCGGCCGGCAGCGTGCTCGCCCTCGCCTATCCCGACCGCATCGCGCAAGCGCGCGGCGCCGCCGGCCAGTTCCGCCTCGCCTCGGGCGGCGGCGCCGAGCTGCCGGCGAGCGATCCGCTCGCCAAAGAAGAATTCCTCGCCGTCGCTGAATTGGACGGCGAGCGCAAGACCGCCCGCATCTTCCTCGCGGCGCCCTTAAGCCGCGCCGAGATCGAGGAGGATTTCGCCGACCGCATCACGACGAGCGATACGATCGAATGGGACGCGCAAAGCGAAGCCGTCCTGGCGCGGCGCCAGCGCAAGCTCGAGGCGCTGGTGCTCGACGATCAGCCGCTGCGCGATCCGCCGCAAGAACAAGTGATCGCGGCGCTGCTGACCGGCATACGCGCGCTCGGTCTCGAAGCCTTGCCGTGGTCGCGCGAGGCGGAAAGCTTTCGGCGCCGCGTCGAATTCCTTCATCGCACCTTGGGCGAGGCCTGGCCGGATTTCTCCGATGCGGCTTTGCTCGCCAATCTCGAAGACTGGCTCGCGCCTTACCTCTCGGGCATCACGCGGCGCGCGCAGTTCGGCCAAATCGATCTCGCCGCGGCGCTATCGGCAAAGCTCGATTACGCGCAGCGCCGTCAGCTCGATGCGCTCGCGCCAAGCCATATCGAAGTGCCGAGCGGCTCGCGGGTCGCAATCGATTACGGCACAGGCGACGTGCCGGTGCTAGCGGTGAAGCTGCAAGAGATGTTCGGCGCGACGGCGACGCCTGCCATCGCGCAAGGCAAGGTGCCGCTGCTCGTGCATCTGCTCTCGCCGGCGGGACGGCCGCTCGCCGTGACGCGCGACCTCGTCAATTTTTGGAAGAACGCCTATCCGCAAGTGCGCGGCGAGATGCGCGGCCGCTATCCCAAACACCCCTGGCCCGACGACCCGCTCGCCGCGCCGCCAACAAAGAAGACGAAGCGGCGGAGCTAGAGAGGCTTGCCGTACTTTGCAGCCTTTTCGGCCAAGTCCAATTGAGCGCCGGGATAATTCGCAAAAACGAGATTCAGGAGCGCTTGAATTTTCGGGTCGACGAGCCCCACTGAGGCTCCGTTTCCATCGCAGGACACACCGTATGGATCGCCGGACGGGGCCAGTTTGAAAACACGGTTTCTTGAGGCGTTCATAGACTTCCTTCCCTTGATTTCGAAACAAGAGCGCCAGACTTCGTCATTGCAGCCACGCAGGAATAGGCGAGTGGCCTTTGCCGCGCGGCTTTGCCAGAATGGCGTAGTGAGGGACTCGTGCATGTCGCCCGCAGGAGTGTGAACGCCGATGGCCGAGCAAATTCTGCCTCAGCAAAAGAAGCTGCACTACGCCTGGGTCGTCGTCGGCGTGGCCTTCATGGTCATGCTGGTCGCGGCGGGGATGCGCGCGACCTCGGCGGTGATGATCGTGCCGTGGGAGGACGAATTCGGCTGGAGCCCCGCCGTCATCTCCTTCCCGATCGCGGTGCAGCTGATGATGTTCGGCCTGGTCGGCCCGTTCTCGGCCGCGTCGGTCGAGCGCTTCGGCCTTCGCCGCACCATGGTCGCCTGCCTTTGCCTGATGCTGATCGGCATGCTCTTGCTGCCCTTCATCACTGCGCCGTGGCAGCTCTTGCCGATCCTCGGCATCTTTATGGGGCTCGCGGTCGGCGCGCTCTCAATGGTGATGGCGGCGATCATCGCCAATCGCTGGTTCTTCGCCCGGCGCGGCCTGGTGATGGGCATGCTGTCGGGCGCGACCGCGGCGGGGCAGCTCATCTTCATCCCGTCGCTGG
>DATGLO010000222.1:0-3848 GCA_035294105.1 Allostellaceae bacterium | reverse complement strand
GATCGCGCGCGCCTTGAAATGGAAGCCGGTATAGGGGATGCGCTCAATCCGCCCGACGATCGCCGCGACGCTCGGCGCAGCCTCAGCCTGATCCGCCATGATCCTCCCCCAACCGCTTCTTATCGGCCGAGCATAGCCTAGGCGGCGGCCGATTAACCGCGATTCATGCGCGATTCTTAAAGGAATTTCGCCTAGGTTTTCGGGGACTTAGGCCCAAGCGCGTCCGGATCCGAATGGCGAATAGTTCCGCATCGATACGCGAGCGTACGCTGATCGGCGCCGGCTGGATGATCCTGTGGCGCATCGCGACGCGGCTCTTGGGCTTCGTCTCGACGCTCGTTCTCGCGCGCGTGCTGGTGCCGGCGGATTTCGGCCTCGTCGCCATCGCGACGACCTACATCTCGGCCTTTGACGCATTCTCGATCTTCGGCTTGCAAGACGCGATCATCCGCTCGCCCGATTACGATCGCCAGATGCTCGATACCGCCTTCACCCTCTCGGTGCTGCGCGGCCTGCTCAATACGCTGGTGATCGCCGGCACCGCGCCGATCGCAGCGCATTTTTTCGCCGAGCCCCGGCTGGTGCCGTTGCTGCTGGTGCTCGCGCTCTTTCCGGCGCTCGAAGGCACCGAGAACATCGGCATCGTCGAATTCCGTCGCGACTTCCGCTTCGAGCGCGAGTTCCGGCTTTTCCTCGTGCCGCGGCTGGTGTCGGTCGCGTTCACGATCGTCACTGCGATCCTCTTCCATTCCTATTGGGTGCTCGTTCTCGGCAACCTCCTGCTGCGGTTGGTTCGTTGGGTGATGACCTATTGGATGCATCCCTATCGCCCGCGCTGGAGCTTCGGCGCCTGGCGCAAGCTGATCGGCTTCTCGTTCTGGACCTGGGCCGCGACCATCGCCGATTTCGGTCGCGACAAGAGCTGGATGATGGTGCTGGGGCGCTTCCTCGACGCGTTCCAGGTCGGAGTCTTCATGATGGCGATCGATATCGGCTCGCTGCCGCTCAACGAGGTCGTGGTGCCGGCTTGTCGCGCGTTGTTCTCGGGCTTCACCGCGGCGCGCAACGAAGTCGGCAATTTCGGCTATGCCTTCCGCCGCACCATCAGCGTCATTGCGCTGCCGATCCTGCCGGCGTCGATCGGCATGTCGGCGGTCGCGGGCTATATCGTCGATCTCGCGCTCGGCCCGCAATGGACATCGTCGAGCATGGTCATCGCCTGGATCGGCGCTTCGTCGCCTTTGGCGCTGCTGTCGATCGTCGGCTCGACGGCAATGCTGGTATCGGGCCATGTGCGCAACAATTTCCTGATCGGCGCGGCCTACGCGGTCGTCGGCATCGTCATCTGCGCCGGCGCGGCGTCATTCTGGGGATTGTGGGGGGTTGCCGTCAGCCGCGCGGCGCTGGTCGCGGTCGAAGGCGTGATTTATGCGGCGGTGACCGGCCATGCGGTCGGCGTGTCGATCCGCGATTGGGTGCTCAACCTCTGGCGGCCGGTGGTCGCGACCGCCGGCATGGCGCTCGCGCTCTACCTCTCCGGGTATGGCTGGATCACGCCGACCGGCACCGGGAGTCTCGCCGAGGCGATGCGTTGCGGCAATGCGATGGCGTTGGGTGCCGTCGTCTACACGGTGGCGCTGCTCCTCTGTTGGGTCGCGAGCGGTTGTCCCGAAGGAGCCGAAACCTTCGCGCTCGATCTCGTGCCGCTCGGCCTCGGGGCGCGCGCGCGTAAACTTTTAGTAAAGACTTAACGCCCGAGCGCGACACTCGAACGCAAGGATAAAGGCTTCGTCGATGCGCTTGGGATTCGAAACGCTCGGTAACGCGACGCTCGTTTTTTACGAGAACGATCGTCCCGTTCTCGCGACCGATCCGTGGCTCGAGGGGACCTGCTATTTCGGCAGCTGGGCGCTCGATCGTCCGTTGACCGAGGCCGAGCGCGCCGCCGTCGAGGCGGCGCCCTTCATTTGGATCTCGCACGGCCATCCGGATCATCTCCACCCCGGGTCCCTGGCGAAGCTTCCCAAAGACAAGACGATCCTGCTGCCGGATCACTATCACGCCGAGATTCGCGATTCGATCGCGGCGATGGGTTTCGCGGTCGAGGTCATGCCCTATCGCCGCTGGCGCCAGATTTCGCCGCAAGTTCGGGCGATGTGTCTCGACAATGAGAATCAGGACGGCATCCTGATCGTCGAAGCCGGCGACAGCCTCGTCGTCGATCTCAACGATTCGCCGCTCTGCGGCGAGGCGCGCTTCATCAAGAAGCTCATCGGCCGCTACGACCGCGCTAAAACCTATGTCGCCTCGCTATGCGCGATCGACGCCGACATGATCAATCTCATCGACGCGCAGGGCCGGCGCACCATCGAGCCGCCCGAGCAGCGCAAGAAGGGCATGATCTGGGCGACCGCGCGCAAGATCGATCGGCTCGGCGCTGGGAATTTCGTCTCCTCCGCCTCGCAACACATCTATGTGCGTGCCGACAGCGTCTGGGCGAACCCTTATCGCGTGACGTGGGCCGACGTCGAGAAGCATTGGACGCGGCCGCAGGTGCGCAAGATCGAGCCGTTCTCGATCATCGATCTCGAAAGCGGCGCCTACCACAAGAAGCACCCCTCGCAACGCTCGGCGGTCGAGCAGATCACCGACGCCACCGCCGAGGACGATTGGAACGAGCGGCTCAGCGAAGCCGAATGGCACGCGCTCGCCGCGTTCTTCGATAAATATGAGACCGTGCGGAAGTATTTCGACTACATCGACGTTGTCGTCGGAGGCGAGCGGCGCCGCGTCTGGCTGGTGGCCGAGGCTAAGGGCAGGGCCGAGGCGCGTCTGCGCGGCATCGGCTTTCACGTGCCGCGGCGCTCGCTCTTGGCGACGGTGGAGTACGGCTACTTCGACGACATCCTGATCGGCAATTTCATGAAAACAGAGCTCCACAACACGACGCTTTACCCGCATTTTACGCCGCTGATCGCAAAGCTCGGCGGCGCGGCCAAGGTCTACACCGAGGCCGAGCGCCGCCGGTTCAACCGCCGGTATCTCCGCCGCAATCCGCTCGGCTACATCGAGTGGCATGCCGGGCAGAAGTTCGACGCTTTCGTCGATCGGGTGCGCTGGTGGTCCGAACGCTTCGGCGTGAAGCGCCCCTTGAAGAGCATTTATCGCCGCATGATCGGCGATCCGGTGGTCTGACATGGCGGAAGGCGGCACGCTCCGTACGGCGACGATCCCGACGCTCTTCTGCGTCAACGCACGCTACGCCAAGCACGCGGCGGTGTGCATCGTCTCATTGCTCCAAAACAATCCGAATTTCTTCTTCGATATCGTTGTCGTGAGCACGGGCGATCTCGGCGGCGAGGCGGCGAAGCTGCGCCTGACGATGGCGGCGTACGCCAACTGCGCGCTCAAGACCATTCGCTTCGACGGGCGGATCGGCCTCAAGCTGCCTGTCCGGGCCCATTACTCGATCGACAATTACACGCGGCTATGGGTGGCCGAGTTCTTTCCGGCCTCCGTCGGCAAGGTGCTCTATCTCGACAGCGACATGATCGTCGCCGGTGATATCGGCGCGATGTGGCGCGCCGAGCTCGGCGATGCCGTCATCGGCGCCGTGACCATCCCCGGCTCGACCCGCTGCGCCGCCTTCGGCATCCCCGAGGAATACGGCTATTTCAATTCCGGCGTTCTCGTCGTCGATCTCGCGCGCTGGCGGCGCGAGGACATTTTCGGGCGGCTGATCGACTACCTCGCCGCCAATTCCGAAAAGATCGTCGACGCCGATCAGGACATTCTCAACGCCTGCCTTTACGACCGCCGCCTGCCGCTACCTTATATCTATAACGCCA
>DATGLO010000221.1:0-4265 GCA_035294105.1 Allostellaceae bacterium | reverse complement strand
ATGCCGCCGGCTTTCGGCATGATCATCGCCGACATCAGCGCATTGTCCGATGTCGAGACATGCGTGCCGGCGCGGAGCGAATAGACGCGGCCCGGCTCGAGCTTGCCGACGCCGCCGGGCTCGGCCTCGGGCTCTTCGAGCATCAGACCGATGCCAACCGCCGGCTTGCGCGCCGCGGGATGAATGGCGAGCGCGCCGAGCGCCGTCTGCGCCGCGTCACGCAATTCGGCGACGGTAGTGCCGGCCTTCGCGGTCGCCAGCATCGCCTTGAGCGCCGCTTGCGTGCGCGTCACCGAGTCGTAGGTCATCGAGGCGAGCGTGACATGGGCTTCGGCCCAATAGCCGGCATGGCGCACGGCGATATAGGCGAGCAGCGGATCGAGCTTGCCGCCATCGGGATAGTCGATGGCCGTCGGCGTGCCGCCTTTGCTAAGGCTGATCAGCACGCGCACATCCTGCGCGCCGGCATCGGCGGCGGCTTTCTCGGCGGCGATCGCCGCTTCGCGCCCGCTTTCGCCATGGAAACGGCCCTTCATTGCCGCGACGGCTTTATCGAGCATGCCGCAAGCCTCGCGTGTCAGCTTCAGCGCAACCGGCGATTTCTCGCGCAGCAGCCCGTCGAGCGAAGCGCTGACATCGACGAGCTTGCGCTCGCCGAGTCCCGCCTGAATGCGCGGCACCAGATCGGCGGGGGCCGCCTCGGTCGTCCATAAGCCGAGCGCGCCGCCGCCGGCCGCGGCCTCGTCGGCCCATTCGGCGATATGCTTCGGCACGTCGCGCTGCGGCCGGACATCCTCGACCCAGGTGAGGCGCTTGGCGTTGACCATCATCTGCGGGCTGCCGGCGGCGTGAATGCGAAGCTTGCCGTCTTTCGTCAGCAAGGCGATGGCGGATTCGATCTTCGGCGCGAAATTGGTGAGATAGGCGAGCGCGGCGTTGTCGACCTTGTTGCCGTAAATGACGAGACCGGCGAGACCGGGATCGAGCTTGCCGAGTACCTGCTTGATGCGCGCATCGTATTCCGCGCGCGGCAGAAGCGCTTCGCTCCAATCGTAATTGCCGACGAGAACGGCAGGCTGCGTAACGCGCATGGTGCTGCTCCCGCCGGGTCAGGCCGGGATCGAAGCGAGCCAAGCGGTCTTCTTGCTCAGCTGCTCGACGCCCGTCGCGGTCACGCGCACCGGCTCGCCGCAGAGCAGATAACCGGTCTCGGGCAAATACTGATTCGGATGAACGACGAAGACCATGTCCTCTTGCAGGATGGTCTCGTTCGCCGGCGCGACATCGCCCGGCGCGTTGGACCCATGGCCGAGCCCATGGCCGCGGCGGCGGATATGCGGCGGGTTGCAATATTCGGCATAACCCTCGGCGCTCAGCACCTTGTCGATCGCCTTGGCGACATCGCCCATCGGGATGCCGGGCCTGACCGTCTTGATGCCGGTTTCCATCGCGCGCACGACAAGAGCGTATTTCTCGGAAAGGAGATTGCTCGGCGGGCCAACGACGACCGTACGGCAGATCTGCGCGAGCTGGCCTTTATAGGTGGGCGTCATCTCGGCAAGGATGATGTCGCCGACTTCGAGCTTGCGGCCGCTCGAAGGCTGTACCGCGCGGTTATGCGGCGAGGCCGTCATCAGCCAGAAATTATCGTCGGCGCCGAGCTCTTCCATGTAGAGCTTCATCTGCACGGCGAGATCGCATTCCGCCATGCCGACCTTCGCGACCTTCAGCATGCGCTCGAAGCCCTTCTCGGCGATCGCCGTCGCCTCGCGCGCGTTCTCGATTTCCTCGGCGGTCTTGGGCATCAGCGCAACATCGAGTTGCTTCTCGAGCTTCTTCGCATCCCGGCCGACGAAGGCGATCAGCCTATTGCCGATCGCCGCGGGCAAGCGGCCGAGATTGACGGTGCCGGTGCGGCCCGCGGGCAGGCCCTTGGGGAACAGCGCTGCGAGCGCTTGTGCCAGGTCCTCGGCGCCGCGCACCTCCCAGCCCTTGGCGCGCAGTTGCGCGCGCTCCACTTCCCATTCGGGCGTGACGATCAGCAGCGGCTTCTCGCCCTTTCGCAGCACCGCCATGCTCTCGCCGACGCCGCGATAGCCGGTGAGGTGAAAGACCGTGTCGACGCGATTGAGCTCGTTGGGCGCAATCAGCATGACGTCGACGCCTTCGCGCTCCATGAGTTGCAGCGCCGCCTCTCGTCTTCCGCCGTGATCCATGCCCCGACTCCTTGATTCGATGCGCTTTTGGCGCATCCTATGGGCCGTGCCCTTCATCGGCAAGGCTTGTTGACAAGCAACTGCGCGGAGAACAGATTCGCCGGCGCGCAACGGCTTTCGAGCGCGTTCGTGACGGTCGATCAAGGAAAAAGGCGTTATGGGAGCTCACGTCGCGCTCGATATCGGCGGCACTTTCACCGATCTCGTCTATTTCAACGACAGCACCGGCGAGTTGCGCCACAGCAAGAGCTCGACGACGCCCGAAGATTTCACGCTCGGCATCGAGAATTGCCTCAACAAGGCCAAGGTCGCGCTCAAGGATTGCGAGACGTTCGTCCATGGCGCGACGATCGCGATCAACACGTTGATCGAGCAGACCGGCGCGCGCACCGTGCTGGTCACCACGGCCGGTGCGCGCGACGCTTATCTGATCGGCCGCGGCAACCGCCCCGAAGCCTATAACGTCCTCTTCAAGCGCACCACGCCGCTCGTCCGGCGCGGCATGATCATCGAAGTGAACGAGCGTATGACCGCGCGCGGCGAGGCGATCCTGCCGCTGACCGAAGCCGAGACAGCCGCCGTTTGCGACAAGATCGCCGGTTACGAGCCCGAGGCGATCGCCGTGTGCTTTCTCCACTCTTACGTCGATCCGAGCCACGAGCAGGCGATGGGTCGCGCGCTGCGGCGCGCTTTCCCCAAGGCCTATATTTCCCTCTCTCACGAGATCCTGCGCCAGTACCGCGAATACGAGCGCAGCTCGACCACGGTGGTGAACTCTTACATCGGCCCGCGCGTCAGCACGTATCTGAAGCGGCTCGAAACCCGGCTTCAAGACCGCAAATTCCCCGGCACGCTCTTGATCATGCAATCGAACGGCGGCGTGACCTCGGTCGCGACGGCAAGCCGCGTACCCGTTGGATTGATGGAATCAGGGCCGGTCGGCGGCATCAACGCCTCGGCCGAGATCGGCCGGCGCTTGGGCTTCCCGCAGGTGATCGCTTTCGACATGGGCGGCACGACGGCGAAAGCGAGCGTCGTGCGCGACGGCCAGCCGGCGACCGCCGAGGGCTATTACGTCGGCGGCTATGCTTCGGGCCATCCGGTGATGCTGCCGGTGGTCGACGTCGTCGAGGTTGGCGCGGGCGGCGGCTCGATCGGCTGGATCGACAGCGTCGGCGCGATGAAGGTCGGCCCCAAAAGCGCCGGCGCCTCGCCGGGGCCGGTTTGCTATCGCGCCGGCGGCGAAGAGCCGACGATCACCGACGCGAACCTCACCCTCGGCCGGCTCAACGCCGAGAACTTTCTCGGCGGCGACATGGCGCTCGATAAAGCCATGGCGCGTGCCGCGATCAAGGAGAAGCTCGCCGACAAGCTCGGCCTCACCGTCGAGGAAGCAGCGCTCGGCATGCTCAAGATCGCGGTCGCACATATGACGCTCGCGGTGCGCGGCGTCTCGATCGAGCGCGGCTACGATCCGCGCGATTTCGTCATGGTCGCGTCGGGCGGCAATGGCGGGCTGCACGCGCCGCTGATTGCGCGCGAGCTGTCGATCCCGCGCGTCATCCTGCCGGTGTTGCCGGCGCATTTCTCGGCGGTCGGGATGCTGATGACCGATATCCGCCACGATTATGTGCAGACTCATGCGCACAGCATGGCCGAGGCCGATTTCGCCGCGATCCGCGGCATTTGCGATAGCTTCATCGATGAAGGCAAGAAGCTGCTCGCCAGCGAAGGCGTCGCGCCCGAGCAGCAAGAGGTACGCCTCTCGATGGATATCCGCTATGTCGGCCAGGAATTCTATCTGGCGACGCCCGTGACGTATCACGACGTGCTGAACGCCGACCGCGACGGCATCCGCAAGCAATTCGACGCGCTGCATTTGCGGCATTACGGCCAGAATGCCGAGCATCGCCCGGTCGAGATCGTCAACATCCGTGCCAGCGCCATCGGTCGGCGGGCGAAGATGGAATTCAAATCGGGGGCGGTCGGCGGCTCGGACGCGAAACCGGTCTATCGCGACGTCTTCTTGAGCGATGCGAAGAAGCCGAC
>DATGLO010000220.1:0-2213 GCA_035294105.1 Allostellaceae bacterium | reverse complement strand
GATGATCGGCTCGGGCCGGCCGCCGCCGCGATAGGGCGCGATCGTCATGGTGTTGGTCAGAACCGCCTTTACCTGCGCGTGGATCGCCGGAAAGGCATAGGTGTTGACGAGACAGCCGAGCGCGACGGTCAGCGGAATCGTCGGCCGCTCGGAGGAGAAATAGGCGCCGATCGAGGCGGTGTTGATCGCGCGCAGTGCGAGGAACTTGCCGTCCTTGTCGAGGGCGAGCGTCGTTTCGATGTGGCTGCCGCGGCTCATCTCGTCGGTCATCACGCCTTCGCTGCGCTCGGCGGTCCAGCGCACCGGCCGTCCGGTCAGCTCCGCCGCGTAAAGCGCGACCGCGTATTCGGGATAGACGCCGCCTTTCATGCCGAAGCCGCCGCCCATATTGTCGCAGATAACCCGGAATCGCGTATGCGGCAGCTTGAAGATCTGCCCGGCAAGCGCGGCCTTCGTGCCGTGCGCCGACTGCACGGTGCAGCGGATGGTGTAGCGCTTGTCGAGAGGATCGTATTGCGCGAGGCAGCCCCGCGGCTCCATCGTGTTCGCGGTGATGCGGTTGATGATGATCTTATGCGTGACGAGATGCGCCGCCTTGGCGAAAGCGGCGTCGACAACTTCCTTGTTGCCGCCTTCGTGGAAGAACGCCTCGTTGCCGGGATTCTCGTCGTGGACGGCGGGCGCGCCCGGCTTCAGCGCATCCTCGGCCGTGATCACCGCCGGCAGCGGTTGGTAGCTCACCTCGATCAGCTCGGCCGCGTCTTTCGCCTGGTTCAGCGTTTCGGCGACGACAAAAGCGACCGGATCGCCGACATACCGCACGCGATCCTTGACCAGCAGCGGCTGCGGGCAGACGAACATCGGCTGACCGTTGCTTCGCTTGCGCGGCGCGAAGGGCCGCAGCGTGCCGAGGCCGCGCTTGGCGATATCGGCGCCGGTCAGAACCGCGAGCACGCCCGGCGCGGCTTTGGCGCGCAATGTATCGATCGCGGTGATCTTGGCATGGGCATGCGGCGAGCGCAGCACATAGGCTTGCGCCTCGCGGGGCGCCTTCACGTCAGAGACGTAACGGCCTCTGCCTTGCAGCAGCCGCGCATCTTCCTCGCGCACGACATGCTGGCCGATCTTCTGGACGCTCATGCGCCTCTCCCCCTTCTTGTCTCGCCTCAATTTATCGGGTTTGCTCGGTTTAGGAAACGCCTCGAAGGAGAGTGCCTGTGCCCGAACGCAAGCCGTCGCCGCCTTTCGACCGCAATTACCGCAAGCCGAAATTGAAGCTGCCGCCCGGCGCCTGCGACACGCATTTCCATTTCCTCGGCCCGCAGTCGCAATTCCCCTTCGTGCCCGGGCACGTGTTCCAGCATTTGGATTTCGAAGATGCGACCGCCGACGATTGGCTTCTCATGCAGGAAGCGATGGGCCTGTCGCGCGGCCTCCTCACCATGTCGATGATGTACGGCCATAATTACGAGCTCGCGCTCTACGGCCTGTCGCGCTTTCCCGGCCGGCTGCGCGCGGTGATCGCGCCGTGGAACGGGATCACGGATCGCGAGCTGGAGATTTTAACCGCAGCCGGCGTGGTCGGCGCCCGCTTCGCGTGGCGCTTCGGCCCCGAGCTCGATACCCGCATGGTCCATCGCATCCACGAGCATGGCTGGGCGGCGCACTATCTGATCCACAACGACGGCTGGAACGAGAAGATCCTCGCTTCGCCGGGGAAGTTTGTCATCGAGCATCTCGGCGGATTGAAGACGGAAGACGGGCTCGACAGCCCGGCGATGAAGTTTTTGCTGAAATGCCTCGATACCGGCCGCTGCTGGCTGAAGCTCAACCCGCGCTTCTCGTCGGACGAGCGCTATCCCTTCGCCGATACCGTGCCAATCGTCCGAAAGCTCGTCGCGCATGCGCCCCAACGCATGGTCTGGGGCAGCGATTGGCCGCATCCGCAATATTTCAAGCCGATGCCGAACGATGCCGATCTCGTCGACATCATGCTCGACTGGGTGCCGGACGAGAAAACCCGCAACATGATCTTCGTCGACAACGCCGCCGAACTGTGCGGATTTCCGCCGGTCGTGGCCTAAGGCGCGATCATCGCCGCGGCGCCGGGGTTCGATTTGATCAGGCCCTGGTGGCGCGCGAGGTCGATGAAGAACTGCACCTGCTCGGGATGGACGGTGACCTGCAGGTCGGGCATCGGCGTCGCTGCGACC
>DATGLO010000219.1:0-11757 GCA_035294105.1 Allostellaceae bacterium | reverse complement strand
GATACATCTCGCCAGCGCGGCGCTCCACGCGATACCCTCACTCTCGAAGAATTCAGACCGGGGGTTGCGCGATAGAAAGCCGCGCCTCGTGCGGGAAAACAGATGCCGAGCCTTGGGATCACTTTGCGCAGCGCGCGGCAGCGCTCTGCGTGCGCAGCGCTTCTCGGAATGGCTTTGGCAACGGTGCCAGCCAGCGCCGGCATGAGCGCGACGGCAACCGTCACGGCGCAAGTCCATGCCCCAGTGACGGTTCGCGCCGATGCCGGGATTTCGCCTTCCGTCGCCGCGCCGCAGCGCCGCGCTTATTCGGTGCGCCGCGTCGTCGCGCAAGTAAGCGGCGGCACTCGCCGTACCGTCTTCATCGACTTCGAATAGCCCCCTGCGCGAAACCGCGCGCTTGTCATAGCGCGCGCCGTGTCGCGGTGATGACGAGGCCGGTCTTGATATCGTCCGGCTGCGCATCGAACGCCGGCGGCAAAGTGAAATCGAAGGCCGCGCCGCGCTCGCTCTGGTCGACGGCGAGCGAATAACGGCCCAGGATGAGCTTCTCGAAATAGAAATAGCCGTCATAGGCGGATGTGGTCTCTTGGACGACGCTGCCCGTGGCATCGAGCAGCCAAATCTTGATGCCGGGAAGCGGCTTCGCTCCATTATCCGATACGAGCTGCAGCGTGCCCTCCGCCTCGCTCGTCTCGACAACCGGCAGATCGACCTCCTCCATATGCCCGGGCCGCGGTACGACCGAGGCACCGCCCATCGGCTTCAAATAAGGATCGGTCAGGCTCGCCTCGTTTACGGAAAGGTTAGTGCGCGTATAAGGATCGAGACCCGTGCGCACCGCCATGCCGTCGATAGTGTCGCTTGCCGTGTCGTGGCGATGGTCGATATCGATACCGGCATTGGGCAGCAGCTGATCCCCCGCGTCGTAAACGCCGTCGAGATTGCGATCGAGGAAGACGCGCGCCGCCACCGAGCCGCGATCGGCGAAGGGCTTGGAGCTCGCGAGCAAATGGCCGCCCGGCGTGACGCCGAGCGAGACCGACAAGGTCAGGCCGACGGTCACGCTGCCATCCGTGCCGACACGTCCCCCGGCGCCGAGCAGGAACTTGCCGAAGTCGCGCGACACCGAGAGGCCGAAGCCGGTCACGTTCTCGCCCACCAACGTCTGATCGACGGTCGCGCGATAAAGCAACTGCGGCGAGGAGCGATACTCCGCCGTGACCATCGCGCCTTGCGGCTGGAAAGATTGCTGCGGCGCGTATTGCAGCTGACCGCGCATCGTGAACTTGCCGAGCAGCAGATTGCCGGTGGCGGTGCCTTGCAGCGTGTTCGAGCTGGCGCCGGTGACCTGATTCTGAGCGAAGGATACAGTGTTGCTGAAGTAGGTGCGGCCGTAGCGCAAGAATAGCGAATGAAGCAGCGAGGTCTCGGTGCGCCCGCTCTCGAAGCGATCGCGCACGCCCTCGACCACGAAGTTCACGGGATCGGCCATGAAAGGCAGCGCCCGGAAATCGCCGTCGAGATGCAGCCGCGCGCGCTCGGTCAGCGCGTCGCCCCCGAAATCGATCACCTCGCTCTGAAAATGACTGAGCCGCAGATATTCGGCGGTGAGGCCGTAATCGCCGATCGAGGTTTGCGCCGAACTGTCGAGCGCACTGCCGCCCGAGTCCGACGCCGTCGCCCGCTCGGTGAAGAAAATCCCGAGCTGGTTGGTGCGGATTGTCGCCGTGCCGTAATTGATCGGCGCCGGCGCAACCGCCACGGTCGCGTTATTCGGCGGCGCGCGGACCACGCTGGCGCCGACCGACCAGTTATCGTCGATGCCGTAAAGATATTCGGCGCTGCCGACCGGACCCAAATGCGGCTGCGTATTGAAACCGAAAAGATCGGGGTTGTTCTGCGGCGTTTGGATCAGCGTGCGGTTAGCGTCGCTCATCGAAAAGCGCCAATAGGATTGGCCCGCCGCCGCGACGCCAGGCCCGACATCGAGATGCTTGACGGTCTCGCGCTGCTGCCCCTGCGGCCCGTACAGCACGACGCGCAAGATGTTGTTGCCCAGCAACAGCGGCACGTTGATGAAGCGATAGTGCCCGTCGGCCGGAATCACCTGATAGTCGAGCAGCACGTCGTTGCGGTAGAGTTCGGCTTCCCAGCCCGGTAGTGCGTCGCCTTGCACCACCGTCGTGTCGGTGCCGCTCGGCAGATCGAGCGGAAAGCTCGATGCCTCGATGCCGCGTTCAAGCCGGCCGTTGGTGATGTCCTGGAAGGCCGGCGTGGTCACATCGCCGATCGCGAATTGCTTCAGCGATCCGAGGCCGAAGACACCGCCCGCGGCGTTGGCGCGCGACAGGTTGAAGCGAACATCGGGCAGCGAGGAAAGCTCAGCGCCGGTAACGAAGAGATGACCGGTCATGTCGGCGATGTCGCCGGTCGCCAGCGCCGAATAATAAGCGGTCGAAGGCTGCGAGCGGTCGACCTGCGAGGAAAATTGCAGATCGGCTTGCGGCACGTCGTAGAGCTGATATGGCGTTTGCTGCAGCGGGAAATCCGGATAGCTGTAGGCGGCGTGGAGACGCTTGTGCGCTTCCTCGCGCGCCAGCCGCTGCTCGATGGGCAGCGGCTCTTTCGATTCAATCGTCAGCCGCAACAGATTGAGCCGCGCCGCCACGGCGACCGGCCAGATCTTCTCGAAGAGCCGGCTATCGAGATAAATGTCGTCGGGGCCGACGAAATAGCCTCCCGCCGGAAGCGCTTCCTCGTGCCCGCCGCTGCGCAAGGTGCCGTGCGCCGCATCGACCGCCCATTCGGCCGGCTTGGCGCCGATTTCGCCTTGAACGATCTTGCGATCGAGATGAAGCTGCGCGTCGATTTCGAGCGTGCCGGCGAGTTGTGCGACCGGCACGAAGGTCACGCCATCGCCGAATTGCGCGATGAAACTGTCGGCCGCCAGGTATTTGCCGACCCTGATCTCGAGAATCAGATCCTCGGTTTTCGGCGCGGCGGCGCTTGCCGCGGCGGGCGGATCGGCCGCGCGTACGGGCAGCGCGCCGCCGAGAAGCGCGGCAAACGCGCCGAGGCCGAGAGCCATGAGGAAGCGCGGCATCGGCCGCGAACCCGGTCAGCGGAGCGGCTGTCGCGTCTCCGCCAGCACCGCGCCGCCGGCATCGGTCGGCGCGCGATAGATGAGATCGAGCTGACCGCCGGCGCGGCGCTGCTCGGCCGTCAGCGGCACCGCCAGGGTCGCGCTGCGCTCCGTATTCGGCAGCAGGACGGAAACACCGTCGAGCTCTTGCAGCACCGTCGGCTTGCCGCTTGGCGGCTGATATTGCGCGACGAGATCGCCGTAGAGGCTTGCGGTGCCTGAGCGCCCGATGGTCGCGGTAACCTCGTAGCCGGACGCCGACGGCTTCAGAGCCATCGCCAGCGTCGCGCTGGCGCTGAGCTCGCCCTGGCGCACGATCACCGGGATCGAGACGCCATAGACGAATGCGAGCTGCACGCCGACGCCGCGCGGATTGCTTGCGTCGCCGGGCGCCGAAACCATGCGCGGCTCGGCGGTAAAGGCAAGATGCGAGCGATACTCGCCCGCGGGAAGGTCCGCCGGCTTGCGCAGCATCAGCCGCACGGTCTGCTGCTCGCCCGGCGCCAAGGTGATCTGGCGCGGCGAATAGAGGATGAATTTATCGTCGAACTGCTCACCGGGGCCGGGCGTCTCGATTTCGCTGTATTGCCCGTCGGCCAGCTGGTGGAGTTGCTTCCACGAGATGCGATAGGTCTCGGCCTCGTCGCCGTTGTTGACGAGCGTCAGGGTCGCGGCGCGATCCTGCCCTTCGAACACGATGCGCTGCGGCACGAGCAACAGGTCGGCGCGGGCCGGCGACGACGCCGACACAACCGCGGCCGCCAGAAACGCGGCGCAGCCGGCAAAGCGAGCAACAAAAACACTCTTCATGGTGCTGCGGGTGATGTTGGCACCCTCTCCTTGAATGACGATCCTTCGGCCGGGCAAGCGCCGTCGCGCGCTCCCGACGCGCGACCTCGCCTCTTTCGTTTGCGGGTTAGTAAGCGACCGTGACGGTCACGGTGTCGCTGTAGGCTCCGGCGACTTGATTGGCCGCGACGGCCAGGCTGCCATAGACCGCGATCGTCGCCGCGCCGTTGGTCAGATGCGTCGGCGCATTGTTCTGCAAGGTGAGCGGCATGGTGTGGCCGGCTCCGTCGGAGAGATTGGCCGAAGCCGCCGCAACATTCGTCGTGAAGCTGCGATTGCCGGAACCGCTGACGGCGAAGACCGCCGCCGAGGGCGTACCGCTGCTCAGCGAGGCGCAATTGCCGGTGATGTTCTGCGCCCCGGCCGAATTGATCGCAACCGTGCAAGCGGCGCTATCCGCGGTAAAATCGCCGAAAGACAGGTCGGAGGTTTTGCTGACCCCGATCGGGGCCACGACATTGGCCGTGACGTTGGCCGTGGCCGTGGACGTCGTGTTGTTATTATTGCCCCCGGGAGCCGCTTGGCTCAGCCCCGCAGCCAACCACACCGCCGTGAATAAGAACGCCGAAACCGTGTAACGCATACTGTGATCCCCTCGGGTTGGAAGATTGTTGTCGTGACAACATGTACCTTTTCGCAGCCGCGAGGTTAACTTAGGGTAAATACGATC
This sequence comes from Allostellaceae bacterium, assembly GCA_035294105.1. Lineage (GTDB taxonomy): Bacteria > Pseudomonadota > Alphaproteobacteria > ATCC43930 > CGMCC-115725 > CAIKMD01. The sequence continues at coordinate 7,096 of DATGLO010000219.1, read as the reverse complement.
AGTAATATTACGAGTTGATTTAATAACAGCGGCCTGAAATGGCCGCACTCGTGGAATCTATACTTTCATTTGATTACGAATAATCTATTTAAATTACTCAATCTCAATGAAATTAAATGAACGATCGAGGTTAGAGCTTGAGCACAAGCCTCGCCGCAACCAGGGTGCGACGCACAATAATTCGGTGAAAATAATCGAATCGGCGCCCCGCGAAGGCAGCTTAGTCGCTTCGCGGTTGTGCGAGGTTTCGCGCGGAAAAGGTGCCGCGGCGCTAGTCGGATTGGAGCCGGTTTTTTTCGCTGACGTCGCCGCGCGCGAAGAAGCTGTCGTAGCGTCCCTCGCCCGTCATCTGGCCGCCGCCGACATACTGGAATTCCCAGTAATTGTCGTCGAGATCGCGGAAATAGAACGAATAGCCGCCGTGATGGTCGGTGATGCGCGAAATCTGATGGATGCCGTATGTGGCGGCGTGCTCATGCGCCAAAGCGAGCGCGCGATCGACCTCGGCGCGAGAGGCGAGATCGAGGCCCCAATGGTGCTGGCGATCGACCGGCTTTACATGATCGCCGACCTCGAGGCAGACGATCGCGAGATAACCGCCCTTGCGGAGCAGCACGCCGCGCTCGGTGTGCTGAACGACGTCGAGGCCGAGGAATTCCTCGTAGAAGCGGCGCGAAGCTTCGAGATTCTTGCAGGTGATCGTGCCATGCGACAGCATCACCGGCTTGTTGAGCGGTTCGATGCGAGGCTTCGCGGCAGTGTCCAGCATGGCGATCTCCTTATTTCACGCCCGCCAGTTTAGCGCGCCCGCGCGTCACCGGACAAACTCGTCGCTATAAAGCCCGTTGAAGGAGGCGAGCTTATCGGCGGGTTTGGTGAGGCCGGTTTCGATCTCGAAATTCTGCGAGCTGGCGAGGATCGCCGGCGTGACCGCGAGAGATGTCGGCGTCGCCGCGCGATAGCTCTCGAACGCCGCGTCGAGCGTGCCTTCATCGAGCGTGCCGAAACGCGGCTTCAAGATCGCCAGCGTCTCCTTCGGGTGCTCTTTCATGAAACGCGCGCCCTCGACGATTCCCTTGCCCATTTTCAGGCAGATATCGCGCTGCTCTTTGCAGAATTGCGGCCGCGTCACGATGATGCCGCCGCCGAACGGAATGAGCTCGGGAAAATCGCCGCCCGGCACGCTCGCCAGCCGCACGGCGAGGCCGTCGACGATCACCGCCGTCGTCCAAGGCTGCGACACCGAGAAACCGTCGATCGATTTCGCCGCCAAGGCCGCCGCCATGGTCGGCGATTGCATCGGCGCGACCGTCAGGTCGCGATCGGCGTCGAGCCCGCCCTTCCGCGCGACATAGCGCAGGAAGCCGTGATTGATGGTGTTGATGGCGTCGACGGCCATCCGCAGCCCCTTGAGCTTTTCCGCGCGTTGCGCAAGCGGCGCCTTCGGATCGAAGCCGATGCGCGCCGCGACATCCTTGCGAATGACGACCTCGTCCATTGGCCGGTCGGTAAGGTTGGCGATCGCCATCATGCGCTGCCCCGCAACGGCGGCGCGGATGAGCGTACCGGCGGTACTGCCCGAGAAATCGATGCTGCCGGCGATCACCGCGTTGATGGTGCCGACGCCGGCGATCTGGCTGATGGTGACGTCGAGCCCCTGCTCTTTCCAGAACCCGCGATCCGCGGCGACATAGATCGCGGTGAAGCCGGGCGTAATCGATGGCAAAGCGAGGCTCGTATGCTCTTGCGCCTGCGCCGCACGCATCCCCGATAGCAGCGCCATCGCCAAAAGCGCAGCCGCGAGCCGGCCGATCCGATCCCTCGCCTTCATCTTATCCCCCGCATTATTTCACGAACTCGTTGTCGACGAGCGCCGCGTAATCCTTGAGTTTGTCGGCCGAGGTCATGAAGCCCGCTGCGATGTTCATGTCGTCGGCATTCTCCAAGGATTTCGGCGTCGTGACCGGTGGCACCGGCGTCATCGCCTTGAGCGCTTCGTAAGACGCCTCGAGCACCTTGTCGTCGTACTGGCCGAAGTTCTTCTTGAGGATCGCGAGCGTCTCCTGGGGATGATCGTGGATGAATTGCGCCGCCTCGACGACGCCATGCACCATCTTGACGCAGATCGAGCGATGCGCGGGACAGAACGACGCCTTGGCCAGGAGGAGCGCCGAGGAGACCGGGGAATATTCCTTGGGCTCGCCGGCGGCCGCATTCGAAACCAGGACGCCGGTGCCCGCAATCAGCGCTTCCTGGGTGAAAGGCGGACCGGACACAAAGCCGTCGATCGACTTGCGATCGAAGGCGGCCATGAATTCGGGCGGCTGCATCGGCGTGGTCGTAACGCTGTCACGCGGCACGCCCGCGATCTTTTGCACGACCTTGAGCACGACATCGGGGATCGCACCGGCGCCGCCCGTTGCGATCGTCTTGCCTTGCAGGATCCTGCCGCGCTCGGCGAGCGTGCCATGCGGATCGAAATGCGCCGCATCGGCGATCTCCTTGCGAATGACGATGTATTCGTCGGATTCGTCGATACCGGTGGCGAGCGCGACGAGCTTCTGGCCGCGCGCATTGGCGCGGGTGATCGACGGACCCGAGGACATCGAAAAATCGACCGAGCCCGAGATCACCGCATTCATCGAGCCGATGCCCTGGATGTGCTGGATCTTCACGTCGAGGCCCTGCTGCTTCCAGAAACCCTCGTCCTCGGCGACGTAGCGCGCAATGAAGCCCAGGTTGATCGCCGGTATGGCGAGCGTCGTGCTCTCCTCAGCGGCGACGCCCGATCGTGGCCACAGCGTTATGGCAAGAAGCGCAACCGCTATCGTGAGGTGTCGGCAATCGGAGCGCAGGCGCGGCTGGTTCATCGTTGTTCTCCCTGTGTGTCGCGGCATCGCCGCCGCTGTTTTGTCGCCGACGATCTTGCCGCGCCCGGCCGCCGCGCGCCAGTTTTTCTCTAGCGCAGCGCCGCGCGTAGCCGGCCGAGCAGCAGCAGCTGCCAGGCGCAGAGCGCGGCAAGGAAATAGAGCGCCGCGGCAAAGCCCCCGGTGGCGTCGTAGAGCGTGCCGATGGTCAGCGGACCGAGCACGCCGCCGATCTCGCCGGCGGTGAAATACATGCCCGCCGCGGCGCCCATCCGGCCGCCATCGACCTCGCGCAGTTCCATCATCACCAGCACGACGACAACCGACAGCGTGCCGCGCGCCAGGCCTTGAAGGACGAGGCCGAGAATCAGCGCGTCGCCGCTCCATTCGATACAGAGCGGCGCCAAAAGCTGGGCGAGGAACAAGGCGGCGAGGATTTTCATCCGCCGCTCGGGAATGGCGAGGCGCGGAAAGATCAGCGCGCCGAAAATGCCGATGACCACGGGAATGCTCGCCCAGAGCCCCGCTCGCGCCGGATCCATGCCGCCGAAGCGCAGGATCTCGGGCAGCCAGTTGTTGAGCGCATGGCCGAAGAAAAACGTGCCGACCGCGAGATAGAGCACCGTGCGCATCGCCGGCGCGCGTAACAGCTCGCGATAAACCCCGGCCTCATTTTCGCGCCGCGCCGCGTGGCGCAAGCGCTCCTGCGCGCGGCTCGCCTCGTGGCTACTGATAAGCGTCCAGCCGAGGGCGGCGGCGAGCGCGAGCACCCCATAGCCGATCAGCACCAGCCGCCAATCGCCGCCGGCGAGGCTGAGACCTACGCTCGAGGTGAGGGAGAGCGCACCGATGGTGCCGAGCGACTGGCCCATATTGTAGATGCCCATGGCGAGGCCGCGCTCGCGGCCTTGGAACCAGTCGCGGATGATGGTCGGCGCGCCGACCGAGACGAGCGGACCGCCGATGCCGAAGGCGCCGACGGCGAGCAGCATCGTCACGTAGTTCGTCGCGGTGCCGCGCAGAATGCCCGAGATCGCCACGACGAGCGCGCCGAGCGCCAGACCGCGGCGCGGCCCGATACGGTCGAGCAGTGCGCCGCAGGGAATGGCGGCGGCGATATAGACGAATTGCCAGGCACCGAGGATCGAGCCCATCTGCGTGTGGCTGAGGCGGAGCTCGGTGGTGATGCGGGCGACCAACGGCGCGATCGCCGCGGCGGTCGAACCGAAACAGAAATAGACCATCCACACGCCGGCGAGCATGGCCCAGCGATGCGGATGCGCCGCAGTCTCGTCCTCCATGAAGCAATTACAGCGTCATTGCGAGCGTCCCTCGACACGCTCGCGATGAGCGCGGAGCAATCCAGTTGGACCAGACCGGATTGCTTCGTCGCTGCGCTCCTCGCACTGACGAGAGCGAGTTGGCTTACCCCAGCGGACCGAGCAGCGTCTCGCCGTCGAAGGTGTCGCTCAGGGCATTGACCGTTTCCGGCCATTTATTGTTGTCGATCTTCGGACGCTCGGCCTTCGAGCGCACCTTCGCATCCCAACCAAGCTGCTCCATGTAGTAATAGAGCTGGATCGTATGGCCGTCGGGATCGACCGCGAAAGCGGTGTAATCCATGCCGGGGAAAAGTTCGGGCGGCAGGTATTTGATGGTGACCCCGTTCGACTTGAGGAAGTCGATCGCATCGCGGAGCTGCTTGTAGTCGCCGAGCTGCGTGCCGAAGCTCATGCAGGTCGTATGCGGCGAGAGGCCGAGCTTCGCCCGCAGCGCCTTGGGATAGAGCGCCAGCGAGTGATGCTCGGTGTTGCAGCGCAGGAAGACGCAGCGATGGCCTTCGTAGACCACTTCCTCGGTCACGCGCAGGCCGAGGGTGTCGGTGTAGAAGGCGAGGCACTTCTCGAGATCGTCGACAAACAGCCGCACCGGCCCGATCTTGATGATCTTGAACGGCCGCGGCAGCAGCACGCCGCCGACATCGTATTTGAACGGCAGCGTTTCGGTGTTCCGCATGCCCGAGTTCATGTCTATGCCTTCGGCCTTGAACATCTCGATCTCTTGATATTCCGATATCTGCGGCAGGTCGGGCTTCTCGTGGAAGCCGCGCTTCCTCACGGCCGGCGGCTTCGATTGCAGGTTCCAGCCGATCTGCTCGATGCCGTAATAGATCTCGTTGGTGTGGCCTTCGGGATCGGACGGATAGGAATGCCAATTCGAGCCTGGCACATCGCGGCCGACTCGGCCCGGATTGATGCCGATCGCCTTGAAATAGTCGATCCCGTCGCCGACCTCGCGCAAGGTGCCGACCTGCCAGGTGATCTGGTTGGTCGTGACCTCTTTGTTCGTCACATGCCCGCCGGCGCTGCCGCGCCCCATCTTGTCGAGCGCCGCTTTCGGGAACAGCACGAAGGAATGATGGTCGGAGCCGTGCGTGGTGAAATAACCCACGGCCGAAATGTCTCCGAAAATCTTGTCGCCGTTCGGTATGACGCGCGCGAAATCGAGCGTGTCGGTGAAGCGGAAGCCCAGCAGGTCGTGATAGAAATGCAGGGCCTCGTCCATCTTGTAGACGTTGTAGCCGAAATGGCCGAGCCGGCGGATCTTGAACGGCCGATCGAGCAATACGCCGCCGACATTGTACTTGCTGCCGATTTTGCTGGTGCCATCCATGATTCACCCTCCGCAAAGATGTCGATGATGCGGCATTCGCTTTGCCGCGGGTTGTTCTGCGCGGGATGATCGCCGAGCGCCGAAAGCCTGTCAACGACAGCCCAAGTCACACGAAAAAGCGGAAAGCCGCGTAATTGGCCGGTTAAAAACCCATCGCGTGATAGACTGCGCCGCTTTTTTCGGCGGCGGGTCGGCAATGCCGGCGGGATTTCTCAAGGCAACGGCGGCGGGTTTGGCGGTCGCTTTCGGGATGAGCGGTCCGCCGCTGCAGCCGCCTGACCGGATCGACCTGCCGCGGCTCGATATCTGGCAAGACCGTCATGTCGCAGCGGGCCTATAACCTGCTGCATAGCGCCTATGCCGACAGCAAGTGGACGAAGCAGACTCGCTTCTGGTACGGCAACTCAAACTCTGGGCGCTGACGAAAACAGCGCGCCCGGCCGAGCCCCAGCCGGTCGCGCCGCGCGAGGCTTCGCGATTTACTTCGTCGCTGTCTGGGTCGGCCCGTAATTCGTCGCGAGGTAATCGACGACGGTTGCGACCTGATCGCCCGAGATGGGCGCGCCGAAGAACACCATGCGGTTGACGATGAGCTGCCACTGCTCCTTGCTCCGCTTGGTGTCGGTCACGCGATCGAGACCGTGGCAGAGCGCGCAGCCGCCTTCGACCAGATTTTCGCCATTACCCGAGGCGAGCGTCACCTTCACCGGCTGCTGGCCCGGGAAGGGCACGCCCGGCCCATAGTTCTTCGCCATGTATTTGGCGGCCGTGTCGATATCCGCGGGCGTGATCTGCGCGCCGCGCAGGATCATGTCGTAGATCTGCGCCCGCCAGGCAGTTTCGTTCATCCGCAGCTGGGTAAAGACGTTCGGCCCATGGCATTGCGTGCACGCGACCGAGACGATCTCCTTGCCCGGCCCGTCGGGGAACGGGCTGGTCGCCGGTGCGCCGGCGCCGAAGTTGCCGCCGCCCGGCGGGGCGGCGACGGCGGGCGCTGCCTGCTGACCCGCCGACGCGGCCGGGGCCGACGGCTGCTGCGCGGCGACGTTGAGGGCGAGGCCGAGGATCGCGCCCGCGGCTGCGAGAGAAACAACGCACTTTTGCATGATCATCAAACCTTCCGCGTGCGCTGATCGGCGATCGAGTAGGCGGGATACCAGGTCGAAGCGGCGCCGACGCCGTCGCGATCGACATGGATATCGAGCAGATAGGGCCGCCCGTCGTAATTGGCCTTCTTGGCGCGGGCGAGCGCCGGCTTGATCTGATCGGGCATGGCGACGACCTCGCCCTCGACGCCGAAAGCCTCCGCCGCCTTGGCGAAATCGACATCCGGGCTGCCGTTGTAGCAGGTCATGTCCTTGCCGGTCTTGAACTGCGTCCCGGCGATGAATGACCAGATGCGATTGCGCTCGTTGTTGTAGCTGCGGTTGTTGAGCACCATCACCGTGATCGGCGCCTTGTAGCGCGAGATGCTCCACAGCGGCTGCGGCCCGCTGAAGAGGAAGCTGCCGTCGCCGACGACGGCGAAGACCGGCACGTCGGGCCGCGCCAGCTTG
>DATGLO010000218.1:0-8078 GCA_035294105.1 Allostellaceae bacterium | reverse complement strand
TCCGGCGAGGAGGCTCGCGGCCGCGGCACGCGCCTCGGCGGTGATCGCGCTCCCCGAGAGCATGCGCGCGATCTCTTCGCGGCGATCGCCCTCGCTGAGCGCTTCGACCTTGGTCGCGCTCGTCTTCTTGCTGTCGCTGCGCGCGACGCGCCAGTGATGCGCCGCGCGCGCCGCGACTTGCGGCGAATGGGTGACGACCAGCACCTGCCGCTCCTCGGCGAGCCGCGCGAGCCGCTCTCCGACCGCCGCGGCGGTTGCGCCGCCGACGCCGCTATCGACCTCGTCGAACACCAACGTCGCGACCGGCGAGGTTCTCGCCAACACGACTTTCAGCGCCAGCATGAAACGCGCGAGCTCGCCGCCAGACGCGATTTTGTTGAGCGGTCCCGGCGGCGCGCCGGCGATCGTCGCGACCTCGAAGGCGACGCGCTCGCGCCCATGCTCGCTCCATTCGCTTTCGGGAAGCGAGGTTAGAAGGGTGTGGAAACGCGCTTTCTCGAGCTTCAGCGCCGGCAATTCCTTCATCACCGCGGCGTCGAGCTTCTTCGCCGCGGCGGCACGCGCCTTGGTTACCGCGTCGGCCGCGGCGAGATAGGCTTGCCTCGCTTCGGCTTCGCGCCGGCTGAGCGCCGCGATGGCAGCGCCGCCATCGTCGAGTGCGCCGAGCTTGGCGGCGAAGTCCTGCCGCAGACGCGGCAGGTCTTCGACCGCAACGTTGTGCTTGCGCGCCAGCGCACGCAGCGCAAAGAGCCGCTCCTCGATCTGCTCGAGGCTCGATGGTCCTTGCCCCAAGGCGCGCAAGGCTGCCTCGAGCTCGGCGATCGCGTCCCGCGTCTCGACGATCGCGCGCTCCAGCGCCGCGGCGGCGGCATCGAGCCTAGCGCCTGATTTCGCCTTCGCGCGCTCGATCGCGCGCGCAGCGGCGGCCAGCGAATGCTCGGCACCGGTATCGCTCGCAAGACCCGACAACGCGGCCGAAAGATTTTCCATGAGGCGCTCGCGGTTGACGAGCAGCGCGCGCTCTTCGGCGAGCTGCGCCTCTTCGCCCTCCCGCGGCTCCAGCCCCGATATCTCCGCCATCGCGTGGCGCAGGTAATCTTCGTCGGCGCGCGCCTTGGCAAAGTCGGCCTCGGCCGCCTCGCGCTCGCGGGCGAGCTTCTTCCAGGCGTTCCAAGAGATCGCGGTCTGGTCCCGCGCCGCGCGCGGCACCCCGAATTCATCGAGCGTCTCGCGATGCGTCGCGGGATCGAGCAAGCCGGTCTGCGCGAATTGCCCTTCGATCTCGACGGCCAACGCGCCGAGTTGGCGCAGGAGGCCGATACTCGCCGGCTGGTCGTCGATGAAGGCGCGGCTGCGGCCGTCGCTGCCGACGACGCGGCGCAGCACGATGATGCCGTTCTCGGCGGCGATGCCCGCTTCTTCGAGGAGGCGCCGCGCCGGATGATCGGCGGCGAATTCGAATTCCGCCGTCACCATCGCTTGGGCGGCGCCGGGGCGAACGAGGCTGCTTTCGGCGCGCATGCCGAGCGCCAGCCCGAGCGCGTCGAGCAGGATGGATTTGCCGGCGCCGGTCTCGCCGGTGAGGACGCAAAGGCCGGGGCGGAAGGCGAGATCGAGCTTATCGATCAGTACCACATCGCGGATGGAAAGGCCGAGGAGCATCGCGCCGGATGATAGCGGCGCCAAGAAAACGTGGGTAGCGCGAAGCCCGCTAGAAGATCCCGAACGGATCGACGATGCGCGCGATCCAGCCGCGGTCCTCGGCTTTCGGCGTCTCGGTGCCGGAGGTAACGAGCGAATAGGTCGCCTCGTACCATTTGCTTTGCGGATAGTTGTAGCCGAGCACCGCGGCCGTGCGCTTCGCTTCCTGGTTGAGGCCGAGCGCGTAATAGCACTCGACCAGCCGCGCCAGCGCCTCGGGCACGTGCGTCGTCGTCTGATAATTGTTCACGACGTTCTGAAAGCGATTGATGGCGGCGAGATATTCGCCTTGCCCCTCGTAGAAGCGGCCGATCTCCATTTCCTTGCCGGCGAGATGGTCGCGGCAAAGGTCCATCTTGAACTTGGCGTCGCGCGCGTAAGGCGTGTTGGGAAAGCGGCGCACCACCTCGGAGAGGGCGTCGTAGGCTTGCTGCGTGATCTTCTGGTCGCGTTCGACGTCGGTGATCTGGATGTAGTAGTCGAGCGCCTTCAGGTAATAGGCGTAGGCGACATCGCGATGGCCGGGATGGAGCTGGATGAAGCGATCGGCCGAGACGATCGAGGCGTCGTAATCCTTGTTCTCGTAAAGCGCGTAGGCATTCATGAGCTGCGCCTTCGTCGCCCAGACGGAATAGGGATGTTGCTGCTCGACGTCGTCGAAGGTCGCGGCGGCATCTTTGTATTTGCCGGCGAAGAGCTGATCCATCGCGTTGTTGTAGATGGTCTCGACCGGCCGCTCGACGTAAGTGTCGTTCTTCGAGGCGCAGCCCGCGAGGGCAAGCGCAAAGGCGCCGACAAGAGCGACCAAGCGGAAATGTGACGGCATCATGCAATTACCCGAGCCCGAAGCAAGCTGTAAGCCATAAGCCTTAAGCCATACGAAAAAAGTTCGGCCCCGCCGCGGCAGCGAAGTTTACCGATTATAGCTTACGGCTTAAAGCGTTGCGTTAGGCGCGGGCCCGCTGCGGCTCTTCGTCCCAGCTGGGCTGCACGGCGGCGAGCGTCACCGGCCGCCAGGCCGCGGGATCGGCAAAGAGGGCCTTGAGAAGCTGGTGGTTCAAGGCGTGGCCCGAGCGCACCCCGTGGAACTCGCCGAGGATCGTGCCGCCGGCGAGGTAGAGATCGCCCAACGCGTCGAGCGCCTTGTGGCGCACGAACTCGTCGTCGTAACGCAGGCCTTCCTTGTTGAGCACGCGGTCGCCGCTGATAACGACGGCGTTCTCGAGCGAGCCGCCGCGGGCGAGACCCGCCCGGCGCATGCGCTCGACATCGTCGAGGAAGCCGAACGTGCGGGCGCGGCTGATGTCGGCCTTGAAGCTGTCGGCATTGACCGCGTAGCTGAGTTCCTGGCAGCGAATCGCGCTCGAGGCGAAATCGATGGCGAAGCTGATGCGGAAATTATCGGCCGGGGCGAGGCTCGCGGCGCTCTCGCCATCGCCGACGCGAATGGGCTTCAGCACTTTTATGCCGCGGCGCGGCGCCACCTGCTCGGCGACGCCCGCACATTCGATCAAAAAGACGAAAGGCGCGGCGCTGCCGTCCATGACCGGGACTTCGGGACCGTCGAGCTCGACCCGCGCGTTGTCGATCTCGAGCCCGGCAAAGGCCGCCATCAAATGCTCGATCGTCGCGACCTTGGTGCCGTTCTTCGCGCCAATGGTGGTGCAAAGCGTCGAATCGACGATATTGCGCCAGTCGGCGACAACCTCGGCGCCGCCGAGATCGCGGCGGCAAAAGGTAATGCCGGTGCCCGGTGCGGCAGGATGAAGGGTCATATTGATGCGCGCGCCGCTGTGCAGGCCGACGCCGCGACAGTGGATAGCGGCTTTCAGCGTCTTTTGGTGCGCTGTTGACCCGCGAAATTCCAAAACGAACCCCCGATATTGCACTGCACTCGCGGCTGTAGGGTTACCAATCGCTCCGCAACCCGACAAATCACTCTTTGTTACCGATTGTAACCAAGAAATTTCTTGCTTATCAGTAGTTTGGCCGGGGTTCGATAGCCGCTCGCAGCCGGGATTCCGTGGCCGGAATCCCGGCGGCAAGCAAGCGAGTCGACCCGTTAGTTGGCTTGGCGGCGCAAGAAAGCGGGGATATCGAGCAGGTCTTCCTCTTTGGCGCCCGGGCGCTCGGCCGGATCGAGCGGGCCCAGTTTCGCCTGCGCCGTCGCAGGGGCGGGCACCGGCGTCGGGACCGGAGCGGGCGCCGCCGCCGGCATCGGAGCCGGACCCGGCGCGGGTGCGGCGGAGATCACCGGCGCGACGCGAGCGGCCGGCGGCTCGGGCTCCTCGCGGTGGAGCAGGCGACCGGCCTTGGTCACGCGCTCAAAGAGGCTCGGCACGCGGCTCGCCGGCTTTTGCGGCGGACGGGGGGCTTCGACCGCCGCTGCCGCAACCGGCTCCGGCGCCGCGATCGGCGTTGCGGCTACGGCGGGCTTTGCCGGCGCTTCGACCGGCTTCGGCGGCATGAAGGCGCCGTTGCGCACCGCTTGCGCCTCGATCGACTGCGCCTGCGGCAGCGCCGCAACTTCCGCGCGCGCTTCCGCGACCGCGCGCGGTTCGCCGATCGTACGCGCCTCGGCAAGGCGTTGCTCGAGCGGCTTCAATTCGGCCGCGGGCGCCGGCGACGGCGAGAGCGGCGCCAGCGACGGACGCGCGGCGTCGGCCTTGCTGCGATCGCTGACCAGCGAGATCAGCGGCCGCGGCTGCACCGCCTTATCGGCCTCGATGCCGGTCGCGACGACCGAGATGCGCATCCGGCCTTCGAGCGCTTCATCGAAGGTCGAGCCGAAGATGATATTGGCTTCGGGATCGACCTCCTCGCGGATGCGGTTCGCCGCCTCGTCGACCTCGAACAAGGTCATGTCGAGGCCGCCGGTGATATTGATGAGAACGCCGCGCGCGCCCTTCATCGAGACATCCTCGAGCAGCGGGTTGGAGATCGCCGCCTCGGCCGCGTCGATGGCGCGGCGGTCGCCCTCGGCCTCGCCGGTGCCCATCATCGCCTTGCCCATCTCGCTCATCACCGCGCGGATATCCGCGAAGTCGAGGTTGATGAGGCCCGGCTTCACCATCAGATCGGTGACGCCGGCGACGCCCGAATGCAGCACGTCGTCCGCCATCTTGAACGCGTCGGCGAAGGTCGTGCGCTCATTCGCGACCCGGAACAGATTCTGGTTCGGAATGATGATCAGCGTGTCGACGTACTTCTGCAGCTCCTGGATGCCGGCTTCGGCGAGGCGCATGCGATGCGTGCCTTCGAACTGGAACGGCTTGGTGACGACGCCGATCGTCAGGATGCCGCTCTCGCGGGCCGCGCGGGCGATGACCGGCGCCGCACCGGTGCCGGTGCCGCCGCCCATGCCGGCGGTGATGAAGGCCATGTTCGAGCCTTCGAGCGCAATCATGATCTCCTCGAGCGCTTCCTCGGCGGCGGCGCGGCCGACCTCGGGCCGCGAGCCGGCGCCGAGGCCGCGGGTGACGCCGATGCCCATTTGGATGCGGCGTTCGCAGAGATTTTGCTTCATCGCCTGCGCGTCGGTGTTGCAGATGACGAATTCGACGCCGGCGAGATTTGCGCGGATCATGTTGTTGACCGCGTTGCCGCCGGCGCCGCCGACGCCGACCACGGTGATACGCGGCGCTAACTCACGTTCTTCTTCTGGCAGTGTCAGGTTGAGTGTCATTCTTCGTCCTTATCCTCCGGGGATGCTCCGTAGCGTTGTCCGTCTCGTGCGGCGCGAGACGGCGGTTGGTGGTTAAAGGTACTCACGAACCCAGTTACCCAAGCGGCCGAAAAGGCCATTCGATTCCTCCGTCAGCGCGCGGCCCCGCCGCGGGATCTCGGCGCGTTCGGACAAAGCGAAGTGGATGAGGCCGGCCGTCGTCGCGAAGGCCGGTCCTTGCGTGGCTTCGGCAAGTCCCTCGAGACGCGAGGGCCGGCCGATGCGAACCTGCTTGTCGAGAATGAGCCCGGCCAGTTCGCGGATGCCGGGAAGTTGCGATGCGCCGCCAGTCAACACGACACGGCGGCCGGCGATCTTGTCGAAGCCCGAGGCTTCGAGACGCTCGCGCACCAGCTCGAGGGTCTCCTCGAGGCGCGGCGCGATGATGCCGACGAGCAGCGATTTCGGCACGTGGTTGGCGTGGCCGTCGTCTTCCTCGCCGACCAGCGGCACGGTGATGGTCTCGCGCTCGTCGTTCTGCGAGGCGATGGCGCTGCCGTAGAGCGTCTTCATGCGCTCGGCATGGGCGATCGGGGTCGAGAGGCCGCGCGCGATGTCGTTGGTGACATGCGTGCCGCCGATCGGCACGCTGTCGGCGAAAACGAGATTGCCGTCGTAGAACACGCCGATCGTGGTCGTGCCGCCGCCCATGTCGATGACGGTGACGCCGAGCTCGCTCTCGTCCTCGACGAGGCAGGAGAGGCCCGAGGCGTAGGGGCTGACGACCACGGCGGCGGTTTCGAGATGGCAGCGCCCGACGCAGTTGGAGAGGTTGCGCACCGCCGCGAATTGCGCGGTGACGATATTCATGTTGACGGTGAGCTTCTGGCCGAAGAGGCCGCGCGGATCGCGCAAGGAGCGGCCGCCGTCGATCGAGAAGCCGACCGGGATCGAATGGATCACGGTGCGATCGGGCATGTCCTTGATGCGATGGCCTTGATCGAGCACCCGCTGCATCAGGATGTCGCTGACCTCGCGGCCGTTGAGCGCGATCTCGGCTTTGACGAGCCGCGAGCCGCCGAAGCCGCCCGAAATGTTGATAACCGCTTCGGCGAGGGTGGCGCCGGCCATCTCTTCGGCGGCGTGGACGCAGTTGAGGATCGATCGGCTTGCGGCCTCGATGTCGACGATCACGCCGTTGCGCACCCCTTTCGCGATCTGGTGCCCGATGCCGACGACCTTGGGCTCGCCTTCCTCGATCTTGGCGACGAAGCACGAGATTTTCGTGGTGCCGATATCGACGGCGCCGAGCAATCCGCCGCGCGGCCGAATGTTCATCTTGGTCATGTGTTGGGACTCGTTTGCGGTGGCTTGTTCTTCTTGATCAGGGTCTTGGCGACGTCGGGCGCGACGCGCAGCACGACGCGGTCGGGAAGTCGCATGTCGATCGCCTGAACCTCACGCTCGAGCAGGCGGTCGCTGCGATCGAGCGCGGCGAGGCGATGCCAGGCGGCTTCCGCGCCGTCTTCAGGCAGCGCGACTTCGATGCCGTTGTCCAATTCGATGTTCCAGCGCCGCCCGCCGACCCGGACCGAGGCCGTGACATGGCGCTGCAGCGCGGGCTCGCCGGCGAGCAGCGCGAGCAGACCGGGCGTGGCCGCGGGGGCACCGTCGCCGACGATTTGCGGCAACGACGGATAATCGGCGACGTTGGCGTTCGCGATGACGTTGCCGTCCTGATCGATGAGATCGAATTTGCCGTCGTGCTGCCAGAGTGCGAGCGGCGCACGCTCGTCGATGTGGACGAGCAGCGTGTCGGGCAGGAGGCGCTCGATCGAGGCCGTGCGGATCCAGGGCAATGCTTCGAGCCGCGTCTTCGCGGCGTCGAGATCGATGCCGAGAATCGGCGTGCCGCGCTTGACCCCGAGCGCGGCGAGGATCGCCCGTGCGTCGGCGCGGTGGCGCCCCACCACTTGTACGCTCTCGACGGTGAGATGGAGCTGCGCGCCGGCAGCGGCGATACGCGTTTGCGCCTGAGCGACCAGGGCGGCGAAGCGCTCGTCATGTCCGAGGTACCAGGCGCCCGCGGCGCCGGCGCTTGTCACCATCACCGCCGTCGCGGCCAAGAGCGCGCGGCGCCGCATCCGGCGACGGCGCCGGATGCGGACGGGCGGCGGATCGTCGCTGCGCTTCAGGAATCGCATGCGGCGTTCTCCACCATCCAGCGCACCAGCTCGACGAAGCTGATGCCGTGATATCGCGCGATATCGGGCACGAGCGAGGTCGGGGTCATGCCCGGCTGGGTGTTGAGCTCGAGCAAAACCATGCGGCCCGGCTCGCCGGCGGTGTCGTCGTAGCGCAGATCGGCGCGGCTGACGCCGCGGCAGCCGAGCGCGCGATGCGCGCGGCGGCCGATATCGAGCGCGGCCTGATAGGCTTCGGGATGGACCGGCGCCGGCATGATATGCTCGGAGCCGCCGGGCGCGTATTTCGCTTCGTAGTCGTACATCGCATGGGCGACGGGCTTGATCTCGAGCGCCCCGAGCGCGCGATTGCCCATCACCGCGACAGTGATCTCGCGGCCGGGGACGTAGCGCTCGACCATGATCTCGTCGCCGTGCTCCCAGCGGCCGATCGCGACGCGCCAGGCATTGTCGCCCTCGTGAACGATATGCACACCGACGCTCGAGCCTTCGTTGATCGGCTTGACGAC
>DATGLO010000217.1:0-7307 GCA_035294105.1 Allostellaceae bacterium | reverse complement strand
GGCGGCTCGGCGCCGCGCAGCCGTTCACGCTGTGCCCGAACCGCATCGACCCGCGCGGCGTAATCTTCGGCTGCGGTCATGTTTCTCTCCTTTACGCTCCTCTGACCTTATCGATCAGCGCCAGCGCGTCCGGCGGCGGGTCGTCGCTGCGCCAGGCGACGTGACCATCAGGCCGCACCAAAACGAGGCGGCGCTCGTAGAGCGCGGCGATCTTGTCATCGGCGAGATCGACCACCGTAAGAGGCACGCGGCGCGCCTCGGCCGCCGCGGCGATGCTTGAGCGCGATGGCGGCGCGGCGCCGAGGCGCAACAACACGAAGCCTTTGCCGAAGAGATCGAGGGTCGAGCGGCCATCCTCGAGCCAGGCATGCGGCGCCCGCGTGCCCGGCCGCGCCGAAGGAACGAATTGCGGCGTCTCGACGGGGATCGCCTCGCTGCCATCGCTGACAACGATGGGCGAGGGGTCGTAGCAATAGCCGAGCCGCAGATTCTCGGTGAAGGTGGGGCTGTTCGCGTGGTTCGTTGCGTGGAACGCTTCGACCCAGCGGCGTCGGAGCGCGTCGCCGGCATCGCCCGGTTGCTCGATTTCCGGCCCGGTCGGCAGCGCGCAGAGCAGGTCGAATTCGTCGGTGCAGGCGCGGACGTTGTTGAGCGCGACCGGCTGACGCTCGATCTGATAGCTGTCGAGCAAACGCTTCCCGCCCCAGCCTTGCAGCACAGCCGCGAGCTTCCAGCCGAGGTCGCAGGCATCCTGCAATCCGGTATGCAGCCCGAGACCGCCGGTCGGCGAATTCTGATGCGCCGCATCGCCGGCGATGAAGACGCGCTTGCCGTCGCGATAGCGCCTGGCGACGCGCTCGCGGCGCTCCCAATGCATCACGTTGATGATCTCGTAGGCGAAGTCGCGGCCGGCGATGCGGTGCATGTAATCGCGCGGCTCGTAGCCTTCGATCGCGCGCATCGGCGCGAGGCGCCAAAGCTCGCGGTCGATGCCGATGATTTCGCCCCAGGTGCCGCCGCGGTCGGTGAAGCGGAAAAACCGCGCCCACCCTTTGTCGTGCATTTCCATGAACTCCGTCGAGCGGAAATACACGTTGGTGCTCTTGGCGAAAGCGCCGGGGCCGACGTAATCCATATCGAGCGCCGAGACCACGGCGCCATCGGCGCCATCGCAGCCGACGAGATACTCGGCCTCGATCGTCTCGCGCGCGCCGGTCTGGCGATCGCTCACGACCGCGCGCACGCAATCCTCTTCCTGCGCGAACGATTCCAGCGCGGTCAGATGCCGCAAGGTCACGGTCGGAAGCGCGCGCGCTTTCTCCAAAAGGATCGGATCGTAGAAAATCTGCGCGCAGGCGGCGAAGGGCTCGGGCGTGAACGGCAGCTTGGTTTGGGCGAAGGGCGGAATCTTCACGCGGTAAAGCACCGGGCCCAAGAGATTCGTGCAATAGACGAAATCCTGGGGCAGCGTTGCCGGCCAGCCGACCTGGCGCACCTTCTCGGCGATGCCCCAGCGGCGGTTCAGTTCCATGCTGCGGATCGACAGGCCGCTCATCTTCGGGACGGTTACCGAGCCGTCGCGGCGCTCGACCAAGAGACAGCGTATGCCGGCCATACCGAGCTCGATCGCGAGGGCAAGGCCGACCGGGCCGCCGCCCGCAATCAGGATCGGGATTTTCGTCATGGGGTGCTCAGAATATTGGCATGTTCCTATTCCGCGGCCTGCGGCTTGATCTGCCGGCTTTTCCAGACCTCGTGATAATCGACATTGTGCGGCACGATCTCGGAGATCACGACGATGTTCGAGACGTCGTTCTGCGCCGCGTCGCGTATGACATGGTCCGGATCGCGGCCGGCCTGCACCTCTTCGATCGCGTGGAGCAATTGCCGGCGCGCGACGACGATGCAGGTATCCGAGACGCCGAGATGCTCGTTCTCGCGTTTGTGGATGCGGCCGGGCGTTTCGGTCGCGAAAGCGTCATGTACCGGGAAGTATCCGCCCATGCCGGTGAAATTCTCGGTCTTCTGCTTTTCGCGATCCTGCAAGTAACGGTTCGCCTTGTTGCGGATATAACGATGGTCGCGGATCTCATGCGCGACCTCGGCCTCGTACTTCTCGCGCGCGACCGGCCGCGCGCGGTTGAAGACGAAATCGAAGCGGTAATGCGTCTCGTCGTCGATCGGCACGTGCCAATGGCAGGAATAGCCCTCGCCGACCCGGCCTTCATTGCCGATGATCGCTGCCTTGTTCGGCAAAATGAAATTGGTGACGCGGACGTATTTGCCTTGCTCGCCCGAGTTGCGTACCGAGTAGATGCGTACGCCGAAATCGGTGCGCTCGGCCTCGAGCTTGGGCCGGCCGTCCTCGCGGTAATACTGGTCTGCGGATTTGTCGCTGCCCGGCACATTGCGGCTGTCGATGCGGCGGATCGGGCGATGGAGGTAAGAGAGATGCGAGGGATCGATGTCGCCCTCGAGCGATTGCAGATAATTGCAATCGAGGATGGTCTTTTGCAGGAAAAGATGCTCCGGCGTCGCACGGAGGAATTCATAATCGGGCAGCAGCGGCGGCGTGCCGCTTCCCATATAGGCGAAGATCATCCCCGCGCGCTCGATTACCGGATAAGCGAGGTGCCGGATTTCGTCCTTGTATTTGCTTTCGGCCGGCTCGGCCGGCTGTTCGAGGCAGCGGCCCGCGACATCGAACAGCCAGCCGTGATAGAGGCAGCGCAGCCCGCCGTCCTCGATCCGGCCGTAAGAAAGATCGGCGCAGCGATGCGGGCAAAGGAGGCCGAGCAGGCCGACGCGGCCCTTCTCGTCACGGAAGAGGACCAGGTCTTCGCTGAATAGCCGGATCGGTTGCGGCGGCCCGCCTTCGGGCAATTCCGTCGAAAGGGCGATCGGATGCCAGTACCGCCGCATCAGCGCGCCGCCGGGCGTGCCCGGCCCGGTCTGCGTCAGCAGGGCGTTTTCCTCGCGCGTCGTCATCGCTCTCTCCCGCCGCCCATCTCGAAGGATGGACAATTCCGCATGCTTGACAGCATCTTGCCGTGAACCGCAGGATCAAAGTCAAGACGCGAAAAGGCGCGCTCCGTCGCCGTATCGCTTGGGAGGAAAGATGGCGCAGCTCATCGGCGGAATGGCGACGTCGCACGCGCCGCAGCTTTTGATGCCGGCGCTGCAATGGAGCGATTTGCCGACGCGGGTCAAAGGCCCGTTCCATCCGAAGCCCGACATCGCCAAGGAGCTGACCGACGAGGTGAAGCTCGCGCGTCAGGCGCGCTGCAACAAGGCGCTTGCGGCGCTGCGCGATCAGCTCGCGGCGTGGAAGCCCGACGTGCTGATCGTCGTCGGCGACGACCAGCACGAGAACATCCAAGACGACAACCAGCCGCCGTTCCTGCTCTACCTCGCGCCCGAGACCGATGCGACCTTGCATTTCGAATATCTCGGCGTGAAATCGACCGACCAGATGAAGCGCTACACGGTCGCGAGCGATGTCGCGAAATCGCTTTATGACGGGCTGACCGATGAGGGCTTCGACATCGCTTGGTCGCGCAAGAACCGCGAGGAATACGGGCTCGGTCACGCCTTCGGCCGCGCCCTCGATTTCCTGATGCCAAATCGCGACATCCCGATCGTGCCACTGATGGTCAACACCTATTATCCGCCGGCGCCGAGCGCGAAACGCTGCCTCGATCTCGGCAAGGCGCTGCGCCGCGTGATCGACAAGCTGCCCGGCAAGGCGCGCATCGCCGTGCTCGGCTCCGGCGGGCTGAGCCACACAGTAATCGACGAGGCGCTCGATGCCGCCTTCATCAAAGCGCTCGAGACGCATGACGAGCGCTACTACGCCGCGATGCCGGCGGAGGTGCTGGTCGAAGGCACGTCCGAGATCCGCAACTGGATCATCGTCGCCGGCGTCATGGGCAAAGGCGGCCGGATGATCGACTACGTTCCGTGCTATCGCCAGCCGACCGGCGTCGGCTGCGCGATGGGCTTCGCGGTGTGGGAGTGAGGGCCTAAGCCCCGACCATTTCCGCCGGGCGCACGGTCTTCACCTCATGTGCGTGCAGCGCCGGCAGCACGTCTTGGCCGAAGCGGCGGATCTGCTCCATGAACATATCATGCGGCATCGCGCCGAGATTGACGTTGAGCAGCAGGTTGTTGGCGCCGGCATGCTCGCCTTCCTCGATCAGGCGCTCGATCACCTCTTTCGGCGAGCCCCAGGCGGCGCGGTCGATCACGCGCTTTTCCGCATCCGCCATGGTAAAGGCCGCAGTCTTCACCCGCTCATGCATCAAGGGTCCGCGGTTCTCCGGCCGCACGTAATCGTATGACGCCGGGTTGCGCGCCGAGCCGAGCCGCGCGAGAGCGACGCTGTTACCGTGGCCGAACAGCATGTTCTGGAAATAGACGTAGTAGGGCCCGTATTCCTTGATAGCCGCGGCGCGGCTGTCGGCGACGTAAGCGTCGGCAAAGAGCGTGATCTGGTTCGGCGAGACCTTGTTGCCGCCGCGTGCGACGGCTTTCGAATAATAGCCGATCACGTCTTCGATCAGACCGCGCGGGAATTCGGGCAACGCGATCGCGTAATTGCGCGCGCCGGCCCACTCGAGCGTCTCTTTCGAGCCAGTCACCGGAATCCAGATCGGGGGATGCGGCTGCTGATAGGGCTTCGGCCAGAGCGAGAGGTCCTTGTATTTCCAGAAGCGGCCTTCATGCGAGAAGGTCTCCTGCGTCCACGCCTTCATGATAATTTCGAAGCTTTCCTCGAAGCGAGCGCGGGCTTCATTGGCCGGCATCGAGAAGACGTGGTATTCGCGCGGCGCGCCGCGCGCCATGCCGGCGATGACGCGGCCGCCGGACAGCTGGTCCGCCATCGCGGTCTCTTCGGCGACGAGGAGCGGGTCGTGCATCGGCAAGAGATAGCCCATCACGACGAATTTCATGCGCTTGGTATGCTGCGAGGCGACCGCGATCAGCATGTTCGGCGAATTCATCAGGCTGTGCGGCGTGGTGTGATGCTCGTTGAAGCCGACGCCGTCGAAGCCGAGCTCGTCCATCAGCTTCCAGGCCTGGATGTGCTCCTGGAACGTTTTATGCGCGATCTGGGGATCGAAATACTTCCCCGGCAGCGGATAGGGCAAGTCGGAGAACTCGGTGAACTGACGGCCGTAGGGCACGAGATCGAAAAGAAAGACTTTCATGGGCGCGCGATTTCTTTCGGCTTGTAGAAAGACACAGCTCTTACATCGTCATCGCCAGGCTTTTCCCGGCAATCCACGGACCCGCGGAACAAGTCCGCGGGTGACGGAATAGGAAAGGGAGCTTAATCCCTGAACGACGGATCGATCTTGTCGAGGTTGCGCAAGATCGCGTCCCATTCGGGCTTGCCGCCGTTCGCGCGATTCTTGTCGAACTGCTTTGCCGTGTGCTCGCAGACCTCGGGCGAGGGCTCGATGATCTCGGCGCCGGTCGCCATCAGGCGAAGCTGCGCATCGGCGACGCGGATCAGCATGGCCATGGTCGTCACCGCGCGACTCATATTGGCGCCGGTCGTCAGCAGCCCGTGATTGCGCAGAATGACGGTATGATTGTTCTGGCCGAGGTCGCGGGCGAGGCGGGCGCATTCGTCGCTGTCGGTCGCGATCCCCTCGAAATCGTGATAACCGATGCGATTGTAAAAATTCATCGCATCCTGGCAGAAGAATTTGAGTCCGCCTTTCAGCGCCGAAATGGCGATGCCTTCCTCGGTATGAACATGCATCACCGCGTTGATGTCAGGCCGCGCCATCAGCACGGCGGTGTGAATCGTGGTCGCGGCGGGATTGATCGGCTTGTCCTCGCCGATCGGCCGGCCCTCCATATCGAGCTTCAGGAGGCTCGAAGCGGTCACTTCCTCGAACAGCAGCTCATGCGGCTTGATGAGGAAATGATCGGGCTCGCCCGGCACGCGCAAGGTGATGTGATTGAAGATCGAATCGTTCCAGCGGGCATATTGCGCATGGCGATAAGCGGCGGCGAGATCGACCCGCGCCTGCCATTCGGCCGGGGGTATCGAGTTGCGGAGCGTGGGTCCCTTATGCAGCGGCGTTGGCGCGACCATTGGCGACTCCCCTGGATATCGTTGGGATGAGTATAGTGGGTTCGCCCAAGCCCCGAAAGCAGCGTTAAAGACCATGCAAATCGTCGTCGTCGGGCCGAGCGCCACGGAATACGCCTTTTCGCCGGTTGAGGAGGAGATGAAGAGGCGCGGCCACGACGTGATCCGCTATCTCGGCGCGCCGGCGTTCCTCGCCAAGCGCGATGCGCTCGCCACGGCGGATATCCTTTACGGCAACGGCTATCCGTGCACGCGCGCGCTCTTGGAAAAAGCGCCGCAGCTGCGCGCCGTGGTCAACCCCTGGATCGGCATGGAAGGATTCGATCTCGCCGGCGCGACCGCGCTCGGCATCGTTGTCGCCAATGGCCAGGTGCCCGAGAATTACCTGAGCGTCGCCGAGGCGACGATCATGCTGACTCTCGCCTGCCTGCATAATTTTCCGGAGAAAATCGCGGCGCTGCGCGGGAACCAGCCGGCGCCGTCGCGCATGAATGCCCGGATGCTGCGCGGCAAGACGCTCGGCATGATCGGCTTCGGCAACATGGCGCGCGCCATCGCCGAGCGGCTCGCGAATTGGGGCGTCGCCATGCAGGCCTATGCGCCGCGCCTCCACGCGCCGATGCCCGACAATGTGACGAGGGTCGAGCTCGATGAGCTCTTGAAGACCAGCGACATCGTCTGCGTGCTCGCGACTTTGAATGCCGAGACCCGCCATATGCTCAATCACGACAAGCTGCGGCTGATGAAACCCAACGCGATCCTCGTCAACACGGCGCGCGGCGGGATCGCCGACGAAGCGGCCCTGATCCAGATCGCGAAGGAAGGCCGGCTGCACAAGATTGCGCTCGACGTGTTCGAGCACGAGCCGCTCGCACCCAACAGTCCGTTGCGCGATCTGCCCAACGCGATCTTGACGCCGCATTGCGTCGGCCATTCGCGCGAAGGCGCCGAGGCGGTGCCGAAAGTCGCGATCGAGAACATTGCCCGCGCACTCGCCGGCGATCCGCCGCTTTATGTTGTCAATCGCGAGGTGCTGCCGGTCTGGCAGAAGCGTTGGAGCACGCGTTAGCTACGTCGCGACGTACGGGTCGATCATCTTCTTCGGATCGACGACTTTGTCGAATTCGGCTTCGCTGACGTAACCGAGCGCCATGGCCGCTTCCTTGAGAGTGATGTTCTTTTCCATCGCGTGATGCGCAAT
>DATGLO010000216.1:0-2359 GCA_035294105.1 Allostellaceae bacterium | reverse complement strand
ATCCCGACCGCGTCGCCATGGCGATGCGTTTTGCCGAGCTCTTGAACGAGGAAGCGTGCGAGCTCGAAGCGCTCGGCATCGACGTGATCCAGTTCGACGAGCCGGCCTTCAATGTCTACGGCGACGCGGTCAAGGAATGGGGCATCAAGGCGCTCGAGCGCGCTGCGCAGGGTTTGCGGTGCCGCACCGCGGTGCATATCTGCTACGGCTACGGCATCAAGGCGAATATCGATTGGAAGAATTCGCTCGGCGCGGAGTGGCGGCAATATGAAGAGGTGTTTCCGGCGCTCGCCCGCAGCAAGATCGATCAGGTCTCGCTCGAATGCATCAATTCGCGCGTGCCGCTCGAGCTGTTGAAGCTCCTGGGCGACAAGCTCGTCGCGCTCGGCGCGATCGACGTCGCGACCGACAAGATCGAAACGCCGCAAGAAGTCGCGGCGGTGTTGCATCGCGCGCTGCAATTCGTGCCCGCCGAACGGCTCGAGGCGTCGACCAATTGCGGCATGGCCCCACTCGATCGCGCCGTCGCCAATGGCAAGCTCGCGGCGCTCGCTGCCGGCGCCGCGCGAGTCAAAGCCGATCTTGGTCTCACCAGGGAGTCCGGAACATGACTCTGCCGCCTGCCGCCCGCACTCAGCCGGGCGCCGACATCAATCATTCGCTCGGCACCGCCGGTGTCGTCGTCGTGTGCAAGCGCGACGGCTTCGTCGAATTCCACGACGCGAAAGGCTTCGCGCTCGAGGAAGAGATCAAGCTGCCCGATTTCCCGCATGAGGTCGTGCTCTCGCCCGACCGCAAGAAGGCCTATGTCTCGATCTACGGCAACGGTCAGGTCGGCACCAATACCGAGCCGGGCACACGCATCGCCGTGCTCGACATCGCGGGCAAGAAGCTCGACGGCTTCATCGAGATCGCGCCCTTCCTCGCCCCGCACGGCATGATGTTCGACGCGGCCGGGCTTTTATGGGCGACGGCGGAATCGAGCCACGCCCTCGTCTATATCGACCCCAAGCGCGGAGCGGTGCTCGGCCATGTCGAGACCGGAACCAACCGCTCGCATTTCATGACGACGAATGCCGACGGCACCAAAATCTACGTGCCGCACCGCCAGCTTTCTTTCATGTCGGTGATCGACACGGCGACCAAAAAGGTAACGAAGCGGATTCCCGACTTCCGCTACGAATGCCAGGGCGTCGCCGCCGCGCCCGACGGCAATCGCATCTATCAGGCCTCGTCGGCGCGGCCCGAGATCAGCGTCATCGATACGAAGACGGATAAGGTCGCGGGCAAGTTCAAGATCGACGGCTTGGGCGAGGACTTTCCGCCGCAGCTTAACCGGCTGCGCGTCAGTCCCGACAACCGCTATCTCGTCGTCTCTTACAATGTCTCGCGCACGGCCGCGGTCGTCGATACCGAAGACCCGGCGCGCCAGCATCTTTTCAAGCTGGAAAAAGGCCCGATGGGCATCGCCTTCAGCGCCGACATGAAGACCGCTTTCGTGACCAATCACGACGAAGGCACGATCTCGGCGATCGATCTCGGCGCGATGAAGATGGAGCGCGCCTTCACGACCCATCTCGGCCCGGAGACGATGGCGTTTTATTGATTTCTCTTCGCTATTGCGAGCGCAGCGAAGCAATCGAGGGCCAGACGCGAAAGCCTGGATTGCTCCGTCGCTCATGACCCGTTCACGTGCTCTTCGCGCGTGAACGGGTCATGCCTCGCAATGACGCCACCGTCAAAGCACCTCGCCCTTTACGAGGCGCGGCAGATCGCCGGTCACGCCCATCGCATGGCGCATGAAAAAGCGCTTGAGGCCCGGGGCGCGATCGACCGCGGCGAGGCCGAGATCGCGGGCGAGTCTCACCGGCGGCAGATCGTTGGCGAACAATCGATTGAGCCCGTCCGTCACTGCCATCAGCGTCAGGCTGTCGAAGCGCCGCCAGCGCTCGTAGCGCTTAAGCAGCTCGGCGCTGCCGAGATCGAGCCCGAGGCGATGCGCATCGACGATCAGCTCGGCGAGCGCCGCGACATCGCGCACGCCCAGATTCCACCCCTGGCCGGCGATCGGATGGATGACATGCGCGGCATCGCCGATGAGAGCGAGGCGGTGCGCGGCATAGCGCTCGGACTGGATCAGCATCAGCGGATATGACCAGCGCCCCGGCTCGACCGTGAGCTTGCCGAGAAAATCGCCGAAGCGACTCGCGAGTTGCCGCGCGAAGCCCGGCTCGTCGAGCGCAAGCAGCGCCGGGGCGTCGCGCTCTTCCTCCGTCCAGACGATGGACGAGCGCTCGCCTTGCATCGGCAAGATGGCAAACGGTCCGGCGCTGCGGAAATGCTCGACTGCGACGCCGCG